>CAZZWG010000034.1:0-8070 GCA_964657685.1 Verrucomicrobia bacterium Tous-C9LFEB
CCTAAATCATCCGGAACCTGCGCACAATTAGCCCCCCATCTCCTACACTGGAAGAGAGGCAAAGCAAAAAGAACTCCACCAAAAACAAAGGCAAAGGTCAAAAGTCCAAAGTCCAAAGTCCACCGCTAAGTTCAATCTTCCTAAGACTTTGAAGCAATAGCCCCAGGGGGAGAGGTACCCCCTCTAACTCACCGACCCTCCACCCAGGTGTCCCAACGCCAACCCGATCGCATACGTCACCGCCCCCTCCAGCGCTCCCACCCACGTCATCTCAAACCCACTCGACCACCACGGCCGGATCGTCACCAGGCTCTTCGCCGCCCCCACCCCAAAGTGCGCCACCAGCGACACCACCGCCGCCACAATCACCGCCGGGTACCCCGACAGAAAGAAGAACGGCACAATCGGGATGAACGCCCCGACCGCCGTAGAAAGCGCCCCCGACAACGCCGACGTCGTCGGATTGCTCAACGACTCCTCCGTCGTATTCAACCGCTCCCGCGCCAACGCCGTCGCCAGCCCCTTCTCATTCACCGCCAGGTGCTCCACCACCCGGTCCGCATCCTCCTGCGGCAACCCCCGCAACTGGTACGTAAGCGACAATAACTCCCGTGCCTCCACCGGATTCAGCCGCACCGACTTCGTCTCCCGCTGGTACTCCGCCTCATAGAACTCCCGCTCACTCTTCGCTGCCAGGTAAGCTCCCGCCCCCATCGACAGCGCACTCGCCACCATCCCCGCCATCCCCGCAATCAGCACCACATGGCTGTTCCCCAGCGTCGCCCCGGATACACCCGAAACAATCCCGAAGATCGACCCCAACCCATCATTCACCCCATAAATCGCGTCCCCCAGCCAGCTCCCCGCCTGCACCCGCCCCTTCTCCCGCTTCTCCAGCAGCTTATCCAGCGCCCCCTGAACTTCCTTCGGATCCCGCGGTCCCGCATCCGCGCCCGCGAGCTTGCTCAGCACCTTATAGTGCTCCTGCTCATCGTGGATGACCTTATGCAGCACCTCCACACTCGCCGCATCCCCGAACTCCTGCATCTGCTCGCCATAGCGTGCAATGTCCCGGCTCTCGTCGAGCTCCAGCTCTCGCAACGCCGCGAATCCACCCTCCTGCTCCGCCCGTAGTACATCCTCATCCGGTTTAGGGTCAAACGCCGGCACCTCCGCCCCTAGCGCATGCAGCCGGTCCGCCCAAAGGTCCGCATGATGCTTCTCCGCCGCCGCAATCCCCCGCAAAGCCCGCCGCGTATTCGGGTCCTTTGCCCGCTCCGCCAGGTGGCTATACGTCGCAAATCCCTGCATCTCCGTCTTCCAGTTCGACTGAATCGCCTCCACCAGCTTCTGTTCCTTGGCTGTATGCCCCACCACACTACTCGTCGCCATATCGTCTCCTAACCTGAGTTTACCGGCGCTCTCAGCCCCTCCATGACGTTGATGCAATCCCGCCTGTTACGCGACAGAAGCCTTTCCCGATCTTTGCCGCCATCGAAGGGGATCGACATCGCCCAGCCGGCTCCCCCTTCTCCCAGAGCACGACACTGTATCGATTGTGCTCAACTTTCCCGCCCTCTACGCCCTCTTCGCACAAACTCTGCCCGGCGCCTCAATCTTTGCGACAGTTTCGCCGTCTCCAGATGGGCTCCTCGCTACTGCAGGCCTGAATCAACCGCATCAGACGCAGCAACTCCCTTCCATCCCTCACCCGCTGACCTGCGAATCCTTCCGAGTCGAATTCCCTTCAACTCGCGAAGCCGCCAAGTCACCCCTGTAGCCTTAAACCAATGTCCTGGCTTATCTGGTCCCTCCTCTCTGCCGTCTTTGCCGCCGCCACTGCCCTGCTCGCAAAAATGGGCGTAGCCCACGTCGAACCCAACCTCGCCACCGCCGTCCGCACCACTGTCGTCGTCGTCTTTGCCTGGGCCATCGCCCTCGCTCTCGGAACCCACACCGGCCTCGCCCACATTGACCGCCGCAGCTGGCTCTTTCTCGCCGCCTCCGGCCTGGCTACCGGCCTCTCCTGGATCTGCTATTTCCGCGCCCTCTCGATCGGACAGGCCTCCAAGGTCGCCCCCATCGACAAACTCAGCGTGGTCTTCGTCATCCTGCTCGCCTGGCCCCTCCTAGGCGAGGCCCTCAACGCACGCAAACTCACAGGAGGTCTCCTCATTGCTGCCGGCGCGATCGTCCTTGCGCTTGCCTAAGAAACAAGCTCCGCCAATCTAAACTCCGGGAGGTCTGTTTGCTACGCAACGTGTGGGGTCGCTCCCCGTTCCCGAGAACACTCAACTTGCCACCCACACCCCCACTTTGCGACTATGCCCTATGAATCGCCGTCAGTTCGCCCTTGCCTCACTTCCCGCCGCCGTCCTGACCGGCTGCCGTTCGGCCACCAGACCCGCCCGCGACGCGACCCTGCTGCACAACACCGCCGTCCGCACCGCCGTAGCCAATCTCACCGAAGCCGTCAACCATCTCGACGAGCGCCTCACCGCCTTCGGCCCCGAAAACTGGCGCGACGCCCTTGCCAGCGTCCAGTCCACCGCCATCCGCCTCCGCAGCGATCTGGATGAGCTGAAACATGCCCTCGGCTATGCCGAACCTACGGAAGGGGATACGAAATGATCGCTGCTGCAACGCTTCCCTCTAACTCTCTGCTGAAAGAGAAGAAGGGGTTCGATCTCGACCGAAACGCGCTCCGCTTGCGCAGCAAGGTACCTGCGCCAAGCCTTGGCTATCGCACATTACCGTAATCCGGCACATGCGGTGTCATCCGGTGCAGTAGGAACTCCTGGAAAAGCGCACCCACAGCCCCCATCGCAGTAGCCGTCATCGCATTCCCCACCACCAACCCGACCCCGCGGCTAGCCGAAGGATAATACGCATTCGAAATGCCGGCCGACCCTAGATTGCCCAGCACATTGGAATAATTCATCTGCCAGCGCTTGTTATCCCCCTTGCACATCACCGTGCTCGCCGCGGCATACAGCAGGCGCGATGCAAGCGACCCAGTCCCTTTCACGAAATACCGCGGATCCTGCCGCAACAGCGCCGGGAACACTGCCTGACCCAGCATCGTGCTCGTTAGGCCATCCGTATACGCCGCCCCTAACCTCTTGCCATACCCGCTCGCGCCTTGCCGGTATCCCGGGAAGGTGTGCGCCCGCTGCTCTGACCCTGCCACCACCCCCGCGATAGCAAAGGCCACGGGATCCACAGAGAAACGCAAGGCCAGCCGGTATTTCTGCCCGCCGCTCAACGGCTGCGCGTCAGGTGCATACGACGCGTAAAAGTTTGGAAACACCCCTAGAACTCTTTGCTTCTCCTCCAATGCCATCTGGGCCTCGGCCACGTCCCGCCCCGATGCCCGAACTTCCACACCCTCCCGCGCTGCCACCGTAAGTGAAATTTCCCCCAGTTCGACCTGCTGTCCGGCACCGAGCACCGCCCCGCTCGTCGCCTGCGCGAAACCGTCGCGTTCCACCGTCACCGTGTACGTCCCGGCAGGCACCTCCGCGAACGAAAAGCCGCCATCTCCACCCGACCGGACGTGAATCGGCCCATGCCTTCCGCTGTTGTCAACCAGCGTCACCAAAGCATCCGGAACCGCCGCGTCCGTGGTGTCCTCAACCATTCCGCAAAGGGTACCTTCCGCCTCGCTCACCGCGGGATGCGGAGCAGCGTTCGCCGCGCTGGCTCTACCTGCCATGAACCCTGATGGCCGCTGCGAGTGGGCTCTCTCCAGCCAGAACGTCAGAAAGGATAGAACCACAAAGCCAAAGATCACTGCCCGCGTCCCACGAATCCCGCGCCACGGGTGTCCCCCACGGCGTACCCCTCGCACTCTTCCACGCAAACCCCTACGACCCCGCATTTACACCCACTCCGACGTTTCTTTCGCTTCCATCACCATCTCCCTACGTGTATCCCGCTCCACCCACCCAAGAACATCCCCAAACTTGACTATTACCCCCGCCCACCAGCCGCATTACCCCTTCCGCCCCATTGCATCCCCATCCCACACCGGCTACGCTGATCACTTCACTATGCCCGACAACGAAACACATTCCGCAGTCCTCACCCAGTCGCAACGCGACCACCTCCGCGCCCTCGCCGCCGCCGCCGCCCAAAACTCCTACTCTCCGTATTCGCACTTCCGCGTCGGCGCAGCCCTCCTTCTCACTAACGGCGAAACCGTTACCGGCACCAACGTAGAAAACTGCTCCTACCGCCTCACCTGCTGCGCCGAGCAATCCGCCATCACCCGCGCCGTCGCCCAGCACGGCCCCGCGATCCGCCTGGCCGCTGTCGCCGTGGCCAACCTCAATGGCAACGCTTCAACCCCCTGCGGTGCCTGTCGCCAGACCCTCGCGGAATTCGCCGACGACGCTACCCCTGTCCTCTATCCAGGCGCCCGCGGCCAATCCGAAGAGACCACCCTGGGTCAACTTCTCCCCCAAGCCTTCCGCCCAAGTTCCCTCACCTAAACCGATGCCAGACGCCTTCCACCCTCTCGATATCCTCACCAAGAAGCGCGACGGCCAGGAGCTTTCCACCGTCGAAATCCAAACCCTCGTTCACGCTATCGTCCGATCTCAAGAACTCAACGCAGTCCCCAGCATCACCGGCCCCCAGATCGCCGCCTTCCTCATGGCCGTCTTCCTGCGTGGCCTATCCCCCCGCGAGCTCGCCGATCTCACCCAGGCCATGCGCTTTTCCGGCGAAACCCTCCACGCCCCACCCAACACCTACACCGTCGACAAACATTCCACTGGCGGCGTCGGCGACAAAACCTCCCTCCTCATAGCCCCCATCCTCGCCGCCGCCGCACTCGACGGCCCCCAGCCCCTCGCCATCCCCATGATCAGCGGCCGCAGCCTCGGCCACACCGGCGGTACCCTCGACAAGCTAGAAACCATCCCCAACTTCAACACCCAGCTTCCCCTCAGCAGCATTCCCGCAATACTCGAAAGAACACACGCCGTCCTCGTAGGCCAAACCCCCGACCTCGTCCCCGCCGACCGCGTCCTCTACGCCCTCCGCGACCACACCGCCACCGTCGAGTCCCCCTTCCTCATCACCGCCAGCATCATGAGCAAAAAGCTCGCCGAAGACCTCCGCGGCCTCGTCCTCGACGTAAAAACCGGCTCCGGCGCCTTCATGCCCACCTACGCCGCCGCCAAACACCTCGCCGAACTCATGGTCGCCACCGGCAACCGCGCCGGAACCCGCACCGTAGCCCTCCTCACCTCCATGGACCAGCCCCTCGGCCGCACCGCCGGCAACTGGCTCGAGGTTGCCGAGTGCGTGGACATACTCCAAAACAAACGCCATCCTCTCTCGCAAGGCCTCATTGATCTCACCCTCGCCCTCGCCGGCCACATGCTCCACCTCGCTGGCCACGCTCCCACCCCCACCGCGGGCGCTGCCTTGGCCGACACCTACCTCCAGAACGGCAAAGCCTACACCGCCTGGCTCCGCATCGTGGAAGCCCAGGGCGGCGACACCTCCGTCTTCCAAAACCCTTGGGCCTTTCACAAACCGACCGCCACCCGCACCCTTCACGCCCCCGTCACCGGCTATCTCGCCTCCATGGACTGCAAACAGGTAGGCTGGGCCGTCCAACGTCTCGGCGCCGGTCGCGCCATCCCCGGAGCCGCTGTCGCCGCCCACGCCGGCATAGAAATCCACGCCAAACTAGGCCAGCAACTCACCGCAGGCCAACCCCTCTTCACGCTCCACGCCGAAGACCGCACTCTCCTTGACGAACCCTACGAAATGCTCGGAGCCACCCTGGCCCTAACCCCAACCCCACCCACCCTCCATCCGCTCATCCACGAAGTCATCGACCACACTTGAGGCGTACAGATCCGTTTACTTCCCACAACGCAACTTACCGGTGGTGATGCGCGACTGCCTCTGTCAAAGACCCATGTGTAGTCCTTCCCGAGAAGCCCATTCCAGCAGAAGTCGCCGCGGTTTACCGGAAGGTGAACGATTAGCCCTCGCTCTGGCTTGAACGACTGCGCGCTTCTTTGGATCGACTTCAACCGTAAGCACTGGGCGGATCTTTTCACCCCGCCACATACGTAACGACCAGATGCTTGAGGTGCCTCGGTAGCAAAGGTGAGCGTAGCTACCAACGCAATGCTGCAGAGCTATGCCCTCTTCGCGTAGCTGAGTGCTACTGGTTAATTCAACCATATGCCAGCGCCTCGGCAATGCCGCTTCATCAAGCTTAGGTTCTTCTATCAGCCAAGGTCTGAAGGGCGATCGCGCCCATGAAAAAGTTGCGGCACCGGCAACTCCACCCAGACTGCGGTGCCACTGCTGCATCAGCCGCAGCATGGACGGCACTGTTCGGCCCTTGATGGAGAAGGTTGGCTGCGGCGGAGCGGTCCGTAGGACACCATCCTGAGTTTCGATGCTGATCTGATCGTGTCGAACAGACTGAATGTAGTCGATCATGGGACCGATCTGCGTCGGCTCAATCTCTCCTGCGTGCGACAACATGAACAGCCAGACGGTGCGCCAGAACTCCCCATTCCGCAGGTCCGTGCCGTGTCGGCTGGAAAGGATTTCCTTGATAAAGTCGGCAGGGACACCGAGCGCAAGTAGTTCCGCTCTGCGGAGAGCCGTCTCCAGCGCTAGATGATCCTGCGATGCCAAAAAGAGACGTTCCATTTTGCGGGTCATAGTGAACGGGAGGTCAAGAGATCGGAAGCTCGCACCGCGTGCATGGGCGATCACCCAGGCACGCTTCCTGTCTCCGGTTGAACCACACGCATACCAAACCGAAGACATGAAGGTTGGTACCCGATAGCTGCAGGTCAGGTGATGTGCCAAAGAGGAGATCGCCGGACGCCACGAGGCGGGTGAGCCGTTCCATTCGGCTATCGAGCGAATATGCGCATTTCGGAATCGAGCTAAGTGGACAAGCGCTTCGACACCGAAATGACGTGCATTCACAACCGGCGCCTCGAAGAGACGCGGTGATCGCTTGCGAGCACAAAGCAGTAATTCTTGAAAACTTCTAAAGGTGAGCGGATCAGAAGCGAGGCGTGTACAAGCACCATGGATGGCGCGGTCCGTCATCGCCCTTTGATCCTGAACACAGCGTTCAGGCCGGGACATAATCTCTCCAATGGCTAAGCCGGGATTGAGCGACACGGCACGCGTCGCTGATGAGTTCTTAAAGCAAGGGACCGCGTGGTCTTGGTCTTGCCTCAGGCTCTGTCCGGATTAGCTCTTGGAAAAGAACATGGCGGCACCATACTCCCATCTCGCACGGGCGGGCGTCAATGCTTTGTCACGAAATGGTCGTCTTCGACTCGCAGCACCGGCGTTCAAAAGAAGAATGGAGAAAGCACTACCCACGGTAGGTCCTTACCAACGCCGTTGTAGGAAGCTGACTGTCCTCCAGCAGCGTAAGCCAGCTGAACGTGGCGCTTTGGTTCTCGTTCGAAGAAGAGCTGCGTAGTTCAATGGCCGGCGAGGCCCTTCTGCTCCGCATACTTCGAGCCGTTCCATCTGAAAATCGTCCGAGCGCTTGTCTTCTTTGTGTCCGTAGCCGGTCGCTTCTCTGGATCATCAACCAGCGGCCCCGAAGAACCAGTGCACCTCTTTACAAGGTCGAAGTGAGCGAGCGTCTTCTCTCCACTTACCGAGATCGTGCAGTTCGTGTTCGACCCCTCATTCGGACCGCGCTGTTCGTCGCTGTCCTCCATTCGAGTCTCCAGAACCTCCTGCAGCTTGCCTTTGTCCACTCGCCAAAGCCTGAGCTCGGCCGAGTTGTTCTCACCCGCGGGGAACGTCTCGTCTTCCTTCCAGCGGATGCCGAACGCAAACTCGTTGTCGCCAATCCGATATGGCGCCAGATCGAGCACAACCTCGCAAGCCGTGCCATCTCTGCCCGAATACAGGCCATCCTGCGGCAGATCGCAGTTTTCATCTTTGTCCGTAGACTGCGCCACCACGACGCCGTCCTTCAGCAAGCCCAGAACAGCCGTGCCGGCGACAGCGTTGCTCGGTCCACTGGCAAGCAGCACCGTATAACCGGGATTC
>CAZZWG010000034.1:8170-20002 GCA_964657685.1 Verrucomicrobia bacterium Tous-C9LFEB
TCCACGCACACGTGCCCAGGCCCGATGCGACTATCTATGGATGATAACGACAACCGCCGTGATGTGGAGTTTAAGGAGGCCCATCTAAACTGGAAAAGCTGGCTGCAATGTTCTCCGCTTCTTGCACAACTAGCCATCCAAGGACCGTCTCCATGTCACAGCCCCTCGCTCCAGGAAGTCACTTACTGGCAGTTCCGCAGTTCTACGTCACACCCCGCCCGCGGTTCAGCGTAGGTGCCTTCCTTCTCGCTTTCATCATCGCACTAGTCTGCCTGGTCACCGTCCTTTACACCTTGACTCACACCCGCCACGGACACCCTTCAGCATACGGTCTTGGATCCCGCAGAGACGGCTTCTCCTCCAGCTCTGATGACGATGACGACGACGACCCCAACAAGGTCGACACAATCTACCTCGGCGGTCCCTCCGAAGCTCCCACCCCAACCCGCCCAGGAACCCATCCGACTACTGTCCATCCCTTCGTCGTCATTCAACTGCCGCGCTCCGGCAACCAGATTGGCCAGATCCCGGACACCCCCGCCGGTCGCCTCCTCTATGGCTGGCTCGCCGCATTCAACGGTACGGATCCTTCTGCCCTCGCCACAGCTCTGCCCACGCATAACGCCGGCCTTACAGAAGCAGCTCAGATGGAACTTCGAAAGGAGACCGGAGGCTTTACCCTCCTCTCCGCCAAAGAAGTGGAGCCGGGCGTGCTCGTCTTTCGCCTGCACGACCAGACACCCTCGGCCTCTGAAGTCCTGGGCACACTCCAGCTAACGCCAGATGCATCCCCGGCCACCATTGCCAGTTTCAGCCTCCGTGCTGTTTCGCAGCCGCAAGTAAAGGTGCATTAAGCGGTGCGCCTGGTCATTGTTGCGCGCGCCGAGCCTGACTCGTGTGTAGCGATCCGGGTACTTCGCTCACATGGGGACCTTGCACTCATCAGCAACCCTGATCTTGCCCGCTCTCCGTCTCCTGGGAGTAACGTGACTTCGGTTATCCTCTCCAAACACCACCAAAGCACCACAACAGGAGTCCCATGCCCCTCCGCAGCCCACGCGTCGCCAGCGTTCTCGCCTCCCTGCTAGCCCTTCCGCTCACCTTGCCCGCACAAGTCGTCCTCGCCCCCGCAACCCCGCAGATCGGCTCCTCCAACCCTGTCTCGCCTGAGCCCAACGTCCCGCGTCCCTCCAGTACCCCCTGCACCGTCACCCTCTTCAACAACATGGCCTTCAACGACTACTCGGCCCATCCGCTCACCTACAGCCCCACCTGTACGGGCCCTTGGTCCAAGGTTGTCCTTACCGTCGACTTCACCGTTACCGCCGGCCGCCAATACGACCGCACCGGCACCCTCTATCTCGGCAACACGAATATCTTCTTCGGCACTACCGCCGAACCGCGCTCCAACCTCGCTCCCTCCTGGCACGTGGAGCGCGATCTTACCGATTACAGCGCCCTCTTCACCACAGCCCAGACAGGCGCCGCCTTCCTCGGCAACATCTATAACTCCACCTACAACGGCGGCATCTACGGCACAGCCACTCTTTACTTCTATCCCGCGAATACCGATAACCCTATCCCGACAGCGACCCCGTCCCAGGTTGTCGGCCTTAGCACCAACAACCAGACCACCTTCGTAAACACCATGGCGGACACGCTGGCCGCGACCTTCACCAGTCTTCCGCATAACATCACCCATGCCTATCTCGACGTCACCTCCCAGTCCCAATCCAACGACGAGTTCTGGTACACCTGCGTACCCAACGCCGTTGCCGCCGAGGTAGAAACCTGCGGCAACACCGCCTTTCGCGAGACCGAGGTCACCATCGACGGCACCCCCGCAGGCGTCGCTCCCGTCTATCCCTGGATCTACACCGGCGGCATCGACCCCTATCTCTGGGAGCCCATCACGGGCATCGAAACCCTGAACCTCAAGCCATACCGGGTCGACCTGACTCCCTTCGCCGCCCTCCTCTCCGATGGCGGCCCCCATACGGTAGCCGTCTCCGTCTTCAACGCCGGCGCAGGCTTCTCTGAAGCCGCGAACCTCCTTCTCACCACCGATCCGACGACAACCCAGGTCACCGGTGGCCTCCTCCAGAACACCCTCACCGCCGAACCCTCACCCCAGGTCCAGACCTATCTCGGCACCGCCGCCGACGGCACCGTCTCCGGCCCCGTGAACGTCCAAAATGCGCGCGCCTGGCAAATCTCCGGCTACATCACCACCGCGGCCGGCACGACCACCACCACCATCACCGCCAATAACAGCTTCACCAACGACCAGTCGGAAGAAGTCTCCAACACCATCGATCAGCAATACATCAGCCAGCAGTCCAACCAGGAAGAAATCACCACCACCTCTTCCCCCACCGGCACCACGCAATCCACTCACATCATCAGCTATCCCCTCGTAGTCAACTTCCGCTACGCTCCTAACGATAACAACGATGGCGGCGCCTACCAGACCACCTACGTCCACCAGCAAAAGGACGACTACCTCCAAAACGCCCTCAACGGCAACACCACCCCACCCAACGTCATCCACGAGACCGTAGAGAACACCGACACCCTCAATATCAGCGCCGCCGGCGCCATCACCGGCATCAGCAACAACAACGCCCAGTCCACCTACGGCGCCAAGTCCCCCACCTACACCTGCTCTTTCCGCCAACTCAACGCAGCCAGGCTGGTCCTCACCCAGGTGCAGGACAGCCCCTTCTGCTCCGCAGTCCAATAACCCTGGACTCTCCTACCGAACGCCCCGGCCGCAAACCGGGGCGTTTCCCTTCGTGACGCCACGCGCAACAGTCGCAATTCCGCGCGCAGTTCCAGACAGCGCAGGCCAGCCTGCACAAGCCTTCATGGGCCTCAACAATCGATCGGCGTTAAACCCGTTTTCGAAGGGCGCCGCAGCATTTCTGAAGTTCCCGTCATCCAGGCCCATGGGCCACCAGAAATTCACCCGTCACATGGAGGAAGTTCGCTACCATCGCGGTGACTGCCCTGATGAGCCAATCCACAATGTGCAACCCTGCTTTGAAATGCCTGCTCATCCTGCTGCTGGCGGTGTTCATTGTTCCGGCGATCTGGTCGCAAGCCGGCCCGCCCTTCCAGACGGACGACCCCGTGCCCGTCGACTACGGCCACTATGAGTTCTACGTCTTCGGCGCAGTCGACGCCACACCCGCCGAACTCGACTCCCTCGGCCCTGCCTTCGAATTCAACTGGGGCGCCCTGCCCCGGCTCCAGCTCCACGTCACCGTCCCCTTCGGCTCCATCCACCCAACCAACAATCCCGTCTACGCACCAGGCGCCACCGGCCCCTCCGCCTTCGGCTACACCGACACAGAACTCGGCGCCAAAATCGCCTGGTTCAAAGAAGGCAAATACACCCCGCAATTCGGCTCCTTCACCATGTTTGAACTGCCCTCGGGAAGCTATGACCGGGGGCTCGGCGTGGGTCGCACCTGGTACAAACTCCCGCTCTGGGCCTACAAGAAACTCGGCTCCTGGGGACTCGACGGGGGCGCCGGCTATGCCGTGGTTCCGCAAACCGGCTACCGCAACTATCCTTACGGCTCGTTCCTGGTAGAAAAGAGCGTCAATAAACGCCTCGACCTCTCCATCGAAGTCTTCGCCCACGCGCACCAGGGCTTCGCCGCTGCCCAGACCCAGGCCTCCACCCTCGTCGACGCCGGAGGCTACTACCACTTCAACGCCCCCGGCCTCCAACTCCTCTTCGCCTACGGCCATTCCGTCGCAGGCCAGACGGAAAACTACTCCTATCTCGGCCTCTATAAAACCTGGGGCAAAGACCACGACAAGCAGGACGTCGCAGGCAAAAGCGCCGCGGACGCCCTGGCCTCGGGACCGCACTGATCTCTCAGGAGAACCCATGAAATTCGCAATGCGCAGCTATGCATCTCTCAAAAGCAGCCGCACACTCACCGGCGCGCTCTCCGGTGTCACCACGGGGACCCTGCTCCTTTGACACGCGCTCTGGGTGCGCTGGAACGACGCTGGTCCACCAAACACGTCGTGCTGAAAGCCGTCTGCATGACCTCCTTCATCCTCCTCGCTCTCAGCTTCCTCCTCACCTCCCTCCCGTGGCCGACCTCTTCTGACAGCTCTCGCTAAGCCCAGCAAATCCCCATCGCGGACCTACGTCACAGCGTTTGCCCGGGCCGGCCAAACGATATCTCGTCACCTCCCTTCGCACTGAGTACAATTCCCCGCATGTCCTGGCGCACCTTTTTCAGAACCTCTGTAGTCGCCGCCTTCCTCTCGCTCTCGGCGGCAATCTCTGCGCAGCAGCTCATCAACGGCTATGAACCCAAGTGGTGGAAAGAAGCCGTCGTTTACCAGATCTATCCGCGCTCCTTCAAAGACTCAAACGGCGACGGCATCGGCGACCTACCTGGCATCACCTCCAAACTCGACTACCTCCAGAGCCTCGGCGTCAACGTCCTCTGGCTCAGCCCTCACTTCGACTCCCCCAACGCCGACAACGGCTACGACATCCGCGACTACCGCAAGGTTATGAAGGAGTTCGGCACCATGGCCGACTTCGACACCCTGCTCGCCGGTGTCAAGCAGCGCCACATGCGCCTCATCATCGACCTCGTCGTCAATCACACCTCCGACGAGCACAAGTGGTTCGTCGAATCCCGCAGCAGCAAGACCAACCCGTACCGCGACTTCTACATCTGGCGCCCTGGCCACACCGCGCCCGACGGCACCCGCACCCCGCCCAACAACTACCCGTCCTACTTCTCGGGTTCCGCCTGGACCCTCGACCCCACCACCGACGAGTACTACCTCCACTACTTCGCCGCCAAGCAGCCCGACCTTAACTGGGCCAACCCCAAAGTCCGCGAAGAGGTCTTCAGTCTCATGCGCTTCTGGCTCGACAAAGGCGTCTCCGGCTTCCGCATGGACGTCATCCCCCTTATCTCCAAGCCCGACGGCATGCCCGACCTCACCCCCGAGCAACTCAAGGCACCACCCAACGCCTATGCCAACGGTCCCCACCTCGCCGAATACCTTCAGGAGATGAACCGCGACGTCCTTGCGAAATACGACGACATGTCCGTAGGCGAAGCCACAGGAACCACCCTCGCCCAGACCAACAACCTCGTCGATGACCGCCGTCACGAACTCAACATGATCTTCAACTTCGACGCCATCAAGCTCGGCCGCTCCGACTTCGGCCCCAGCCAGCTCGGTGGCTGGTCCCTGCCCGACCTCAAGGCCATCTACGACGAACACGCCTCCGTCCTCACCAAGCACGACTGGGACACCGTCTTCCTTTCGAACCACGACAATCCCCGTATCGTCTCCACCTTCGGCGACGACTCGCCCGCCAACCGCGTCCCTTCCGCCAAGCTCTTCGAAACCATGATCCTCACCCTCCGCGGCACGCCCTTCCTCTACGAGGGCGACGAGCTCGGCATGACTGACTTCCCCTTCAAAAAGCTCGAAGACTACGACGACATCGCCCTCAAAAACGCCTACAAAGCCGAAGTCCTTACCGGCCACATCTCCTCCAGTGCCTTCCTCGCCTCGCAGGCCAAGGTCTCCCGCGACAACGCCCGCACTCCCATGCAGTGGGACGCGTCACCCCAGGCCGGCTTCACCACAGGCACCCATCCCTGGCTCGCTGTTAACCCCAACTTTAAGGAGATCAACGCAGCCGCCGAAGACCACGACCCAGCCTCCGTCCTTAACTACACTCGCGCCCTCATCAAGCTCCGCGCCACCACCCGCGCCTTCGTCTACGGCGACTTCCAGGACCTCGACCCCAAACACCCTCACATCTTCGCCTACACCCGCACCCTCGGCCCCGAGCAATACCTCGTCGTGGAAAACTTCACTTCCACCCCCCTCCAGTACACCCTCCCCAACGGCCTAAGAGCAGGAACCCTCCTCCTCTCAGACCTTCCCAAAGCACACCAGGCAAATACTGCCACACTGGATCTGGGACCCTGGGAGAGCCGCATCTACAAGCAGTAACGCATCCGAACTCCCAACGCGGAGAGCCCGCCGGCGATACCCGAGCAGTACCCGGGCTCGTCATTTGGTTGTTATCTTTCGTTAACGCTGCCTTCATCGGAATGCAAAGAGCGGCACGGTAGCTTCTAGCCATGCCGCCAAGATTTCCGTTACCCACACGCGCAGCCGTGCTCGCCTTCGCCTCCGTTTGTGCACTGTCCCCGGTCGCCGCCCGAGCTCAGTACGAGAACGGAAGCCTCCTTGGCACCATCCGCGACCCAAGCGGCGCCCCCATACCCCACGCAGGCATCACCGTAACCAACACCGCTACCGGAACCGCCACCCACGCGGAAACCAATGCGTCGGGCGAGTACGATGTCCCGCAACTCCGCGCAGGCACCTACAGCATCTCTGCAACGGCCACCGGCTTCTCCCCGGCAGAGGCGAAGAACATCACCCTCTCCGTTGGCAACCGCCAACGCATCGACCTTGCCCTGACCGTGGGCGCCGCTGAAACCACAGTAGAGGTCAGCGACGTAGCGCTGCAGCCTGAAACCGACCAGAGCCAGCGAGATCAAGTCATCACCAACTACCAATCCGAAGCCCTGCCCCTCGTAACCCGCAACTACGCCGACCTCCTCGGTCTCGTCACCGGCGTGCGTGAAGCCCCCACCGCCGTCCAGACGACCAGTAACCTCAATGCAGCCGTCCGCTCCGGCGCCTATAACGTCAACGGCCAGCGCTCCGTCTTCAACAACTTCCTGCTCGATGGCATGGACAACAACGCCTACGGCGAATCCAACCAGGGCTTCGATAACCAGATCATCGCCGTCCCACCGGACTCCGTCGCGCAGTTCAGCGTCGTCACCAACAACGAGAGCGCCGAGTACGGACGCTCCTCCGGCGCCACCATCAACGTCGCCTCCCTTTCCGGCAGCAACGCCTTCCACGCCACACTTTATGAGTTCCTCCGCAACACATCGCTCAACGCAACCGGCTTCTTCAAGCCCACACTCATCGGCACCGGCGGCCCCGTCCCCTTCCGCAAACAGACCCTGAACCGTAATCAGTTCGGCATGAACTTCGGCGGCCCCATCCTCAAGGACCGCCTCTTCTTTTTCCTTGACTACGAGGGCTTCCGCGAAGTCACCAAGCCACTCTTCGTTCTCACACTGCCCACCCAAAACGAACTCAACGGCATCCTGGTCGTTCCAGTCGTCAACGCGACCACCGGCCAGCTCTACCCGGCCGGTCAGCCCATCCCCTCCTCGGCCATCAACCCGCTTTCCGCAAAGATCCTCACCTACTTTAAGCAGATCAACGGTCTACCTGTTGCCGGGTCCGCCAGCACCGGCGTAAGCACCAATGACTACTCCGTTCAGGTACCCTTCACCGACAACTCCGACAAAGGCGACCTCCGCCTCGACTACGCGCAAAGCGACGCCACACGCTACTTCGTCCGCATCAGCGACCGCAAAGAAACCGCAACCAACTTCCCGACCATCCCTCTCCCGCTCGAAGGCCAAACTTCCGGCCCCCAGCGCATCCTCGATCAACAGATCGCCGCCGGCTTCACCCACCTCTTCGGATCCAATCGCATCCTCGACCTGCGCCTGGGCGTCTCACGCACCAAGGCCGGCAAAACCCCTCTCTCCATCGGCTCAACCAACTTCGGCATCCCCGGCCTGCCCACCGCGCCGAATCTCACCGGCGGCCTGCCCGCCATCAGCTTCAGCGGCAGCGCCGGATTCTCCGCCTTCGGTCGCCAGACCACCAACCCACAGTTCCAGAACCCGGCGCTCATCGATCCCAAAGTCAACTACACCTGGGTCGTCCGCAACCACTCCCTCAAGGTCGGTGTCGAGTACGAAAAAGTTTGGATGGGCGTGCTCGATAACAACCCGCTCTACGGCTCCTTCACCTACGGCGGCGGCTACAGTGCCTGTCCTGCCGGCAGAGCCGTCCCCGGCGTAGGCACCTGCTCCAGCGCGGCCGGCACGCCGGCAAACCTCTCCTCCGGCAAGGTCGCCGATAGCTACTGGGCCGACTTCCTCTTCGGCACCACTAGCGCCTATGCTCTCTCCAACTACTTCGAAGCCCATCTCCGCCAAACCCTGCTCAGCGCCTATGCCCAGGATGACTGGAAGGTCTCTCCGCAACTCACCCTCAACCTCGGCCTGCGCTGGGAGTACGGTTCTCCTTATTCAGAACAGAACAACTACATCTCCAACTGGGATCCCACCAGCCAGACTGTCCTCACCCGCTCGCCGGGCGCAGTCACCGGCAACGGCATCACCGCCGTAAGTCCCAGCGGGACCTACGGCAACACCCTCGTCGACCCAGACCTCAACGACTTTGCCCCCCGCGTCGGCTTTGCGTACGCACCCAGTGCCAGGCTCTCCATCCGCGGCGGCATTGGCACCAGCTACGTCCACTACACCCGCGCCGGATCGGGCGACATCCTCGCCATCAACGCTCCGCAGGCCCAGTTCGCCGCCCTCACGCAAATCACACCAACCGTCGCCAACCACTGTGCCTCACCCCTGCCGGCACAGATCGTCAACGTCGGTTCCACCACCGAAACCTGCTACATCACCGCGGACCAGGGTTTCCCCTCCGGCCTGGCCACCACCTTCAACCCAGCCACCGATAACATCACCTGGATCCCACGCCACACCCGCGACAGCTATGTCGAAAGCTACTACCTCAGCATTCAGCGCCAACTCTTCAAGAACACACTCGTCGACATAGCCTACGTCGGCAATCACGGCCTGAAACTTCAACAATTCCTGAACGGCAATCAGCGCAACGTCACCGGAACACTCAACGCCTCCACGCCCATCTATTCACGCCCTTTCGGCAACTGGCCCTCTGACATCACCGAAGCCCTCAACGAGGGCTACTCCAACTACAACTCCTTGCAGGCTCGCTACGAGCAACGCTTCGTCGGCGGCCTTACTCTCCTCAATAGCTTCACCTGGGAGAACTCGCTCGACAACGCCTCAGCCTCTCTCGAAGGCAACACTCCCTCGCCGCAGGATGCCAACAACCTCCGCGCCGAATACTCCCAATCCGACTACAACCTGCCCCTCTTCAACGTCACCAGCCTCGTCTATGACCTGCCCTTCGGCCGCGGTCGCCGCTTCGGCAATCACCTCAATCCTTTCGCTGACGCAGTCGCCGGCGGCTGGCAGGTGACCCTCATCAACACGGCCCAGGCAGGCACACCGTTCAACCTCACCTACTCGCCCAACAGCCTCACCGCCGCCTCTACCCAGATCACCGCCAATTACCGCGGCGTCAACCTATACCGTCCCAATCGCGTCCCCGGCCAGCCACTCACCCAGGGCCGTAAGGTACAAGCCGCAAACACTGGCTACGTTCAATACGTCAACTTCAGCGCCCTTGCCCTGCCACCAACGACCGTCAACGGCCAGTACGTCGCACCCTTCGGCAACCTGTCCCGCAACCCTGGCCGCTCCCCTGCCTTCTACGAGTCAGACTTCGACGTGAATAAGCGCTTCTCGACCCCCGTAGATAGCCTCAAGGTCGAGTTCCGCGGTGAGCTCTACAACCTCTTCAACCACACCAACCTCTACCTGCCCTCCAGCGGACTTAGCGGCACCCTGGGCAGTACACCCACCAGCGGCGGCCTCGTAAGCAGCACCTTTCAGCCCCGCATCGTCCAGTTCGCGTTGAAGCTCATCTACTAGTCCCGAACGGCACCGCAGTCCGCTCGCCCGAATGAGACTGGCTCGTGCGGGCGGGCGCTCCCAAACGGCTGAACCCCCAGCGATGATCCAGGCCCGTACACCCATCTAAACTAGACACACCCATGCCGCACCCGACCACCCCCGAAATCCACCCCACGCATCCACCCGTAGTTCCCATCCCCCAGGACCCCTTCCTCCCCAAAGGTCCCCTCCAGCGCCTCGTCAACCTCTTCCCCGGCGGCCAGTTCTTCCGCTACCTCCTCGTCGGTGGCTTCAACACCCTCTTCGGCTACTGCAGCTTCCTCATCATCCTCAAGCTCCTCGCTACCGCAATCCCCGCCCGCTTCCTCTCGCTCACTGCCATCGCCGCCTCCATCATCAGCACCCCCCTCAACATCACCGTCGCCTACTTCGGGTACAAATTCTTCGTCTTCAAAACGCAGGGCAATTACCTTCTCGAGTGGCTCAAATGCTTCGCCGTCTACGGCACCGGCATGATCCCCGGCCTCGTCGCCCTCGGCGCCCTCACCCGCCTCATCCAAAGCCTTCTCCGCAGCCACAACGCCCTCCTACACAATCTCCTCACCGCCACCGAAGCCCACCTCTCCGGCGCGCCACTGCACGTTCTACAAAACGTAGCCCACGGCAAGACCCTCGCCGCCAGCATTGCCGGCGCCCTCGTCATCGGCCTCTCCACTATCTACAGCTTCGTCGGCCACAAAAAGGTCACCTTCAAAACCACACCCGAGCATGCCGCTTAAACCCTTCCGCAACCACCGGTACTCCCCTTATCGGCTAAACTTTCAAAAGCTTTAGCGTCACCCTTAGCCCGCACCCCAGGAGTCCGCCCCGAGTGAGTCAGAAAAAGACCATTTCCATCATCACGCCCTGCTACAACGAGGAGGCCAATGTGCTCAACCTCTACAACCAGGTTCGCGCAGTGATGGTCGGCATCGGGCGCTACGAATACGAGCACATCTTCATCGACAACCACTCCGCCGACAACACCGTCGTTATCCTGAAGATGATTGCCGCCGAAGATCCCAACGTCAAAGTCATCGTCAATGCCCGCAACTTCGGCCACATTCGCTCCCCCATCCATGCCCTTATGCAGGCCCGCGGAGACGCCATCCTCGGCATCGTCGCCGACCTCCAGGACCCGCCGCCCATGATCGCCGACATGATCGCCGAATGGGAAAACGGCGCCTACTGCGTCCTCGGTATTAAGCGCTCCTCGGAGGAGCACTCCCTCATGTTCTGGCTGCGCAAGCAGTACTACAAGTACGCCGAGCGCCTTAGCTCCATCGAAACCATCCAGAACTACACAGGCTTCGGTCTCTACGACCGCAAAGTCGTCGAACTCGTCCGCCAATTCGACGACCCCTACCCTTATTTCCGCGGCATGATCGCCGAGATCGGCCTCCCCACCGTCAAACTCCTCTACGACCAGCCCTCCCGCAAGTTCGGCGTCACCAAGAACAACTGGTACACTCTCTACGACATCGGCATGCTCGGCGTCATCAACTACAGCAAAGTCCCCCTCCGGATGGCCACCTTCGCCGGCTTCGGTGGTGCCGTCCTTGCCCTTCTGATTGCCATCGGCTATCTGATCGCTAAACTTTTGTTCTGGAACACCTTTGACGTCGGTGTTGCTCCGATGATCATCGGCCTCTTCTTCTTCCAATCCCTCATGCTCGTCTTTCTCGGCGTCATGGGCGAGTACGTCGGCGCCATCTACACCCAGATCCAGCATCGCCCTTACGCCGTAGAACTCGACCGCATCAACTTCGACAAGCCCTTCAGCCTCCCCCGCTCCCAACCCGTCATGCTCGCCGGCCTCACCTCCGGCAATCCCCTCACCATGCCTGCTCCCAGCGCCCAGGCCGTCCCCTCACCGTCCTGATCGTGGAAGTGTCCCTGCCTGAAAGTACGCTTCTCTAAAACGTAGAGCTTCATACTCGTGGTAACTGCGGAAGTAGTTCGGTCGGTGTCGAAGCACCGCGTCTCTCGCACGCAAGAAAGCTCGACTGATCAGAATCGCTGACAGCAGCGATGCATCCCCCACCGTTGCTACAATCAACCGGCATGCGGGTCCTCAAATTTTTTGCTGCGCTTTCAGCTA
>CAZZWG010000035.1:0-17925 GCA_964657685.1 Verrucomicrobia bacterium Tous-C9LFEB
CCCCCGAGGAAGCCCACCTATCTTGCGCCGCATCTTCCTCCTCCCCGTCCTCTTCATCACCTACTCCCTCGCCTACCTGGACCGCGCCAACTATGGGTTCGGCGCCGCCGCCGGCCTCGCCCAGACGCTGGGCATCACCGAGTCCCGCTCCGCCCTCCTCGGCGCCCTCTTCTTCCTCGGCTACTTCGCCTTCCAGATTCCGGGCATGCTTGTCGCCCGGCGCTTCAGCTCCACCCGCGTCTGCTTCGTCGCGCTCGTCCTCTGGGGCGCGCTCGCCTCGCTCACCGGCATCATCCGCAGCTTCCCCTGGCTGGCCGTCGACCGCCTCCTCCTCGGCGTCGCTGAAAGCATCATCTTCCCCGCCATGCTGCTGCTCCTCACCCGCTGGTTCACCCGCGCCGAGCGCTCCCGCGCCAACACCGTCCTTATGCTCGGCAATCCCACAACGGTTCTGTGGATGAGCATTCTCACCGGCTTTCTCATCCAGCACTTCGGCTGGCAACGCACCTTCATCTATGAGGGCCTTCCCGCCATCCTCTGGGCCTTCCTCTGGCTAGCCATTGTCCGTGACGAACCCGCCCAGGCAAGCTGGGTTCCCGCTGCTGAAACGCAGCGCCTCCGCGCGGAGCACGCCGCCGAACCCACTTCCCTGCACTTCTATGGCGGCCACGAACCCACCTCGCTAGCCCAGGTCCTTCTCAGCCGCTCGGTCATCCTGCTCGCCATCCAGTACTTCTGCTGGAGCCTCGGCGTCTACGGCTTCGTCCTTTGGCTCCCCACGGTCGTTCGCCGCGGTGCAACTCTCGCAGCCCACGGCCACCTCGTCTCGATGAGTTCCACCGGCCTTCTCAGCGCGATCCCCTACCTCGCCGCCATTGTCCTCATGATCCTCGTAGCCCGCCGCTCTGACCGCACTCTCCAGCGCGAGCAACTCGTCTGGCCTTTCCTTCTCCTTGCCGGCCTCGCCATGCTCGGCTCCTTCCTGGCCGCGAATACCTTTACCCTTGCCTTCCCCGCACTCATCGTCGCCGGCGGCTGCATGTACGCTCCTTACGGCCCCTTCTTTGCCATCATCCCCGAACGCACCCCACGCCAGTACAACGGCGAAGCCTTCGCCCTGATCAACTCTACCGGCGCCCTCGGCGGCTTTGCGGGAAGTTATCTCGTGGGGCTTCTCTCCGCCCTTACTGGAGGGCATCGCGCCGGTGACCTCCTTATGGCCGGCGCCCTGATCGCCTCCGCTCTCCTGCTCTTCCTTCTTCCCAAGCTCCCGCCCGAAGCTCGAACCACCCATTCACTCGAAGCTCGATAGCACAATCTCAAAGCGGCTAGTTGGAGGCAGACAATTGTCTGCCGCTACGAGGGATCACCCGCTACGGAGACGAGGTGGCTGCGAACGATGAAGCGTTTGGGAGCAGCGCCGATGTAGTCGAACGGGTAGCAGGTGATCAGGGTCATCTCGGGACGATCGCCGATGTCCAGAACGTCAACGTTGTCGGGCAGAACGATCGTTGTAGAGTCCACGATGTACACGTAGGTACCGCCGGGGGTGACGACGCGCATCGCCATGCCCGGGTGGACGCGGCGCAGGGGCCGGAAATAAGTGTCGCGATGGCCTGCAAGGACCAGATTACCGAGCCCGCCCGGGGTGCCCGTGCCCTTCATGCGGCCGACGCCGCGGCGAAGCGAGTCGGGGTCGTAGTCATTGAGGATCGGCACCTGCAGGCCCAGTTCGGGAACGTCGAGACGCCCGATGATGCCGTTGAAGGTGGAAAGGTCCTGGCCGGGTGTGGTCGCATCGGTCTGCGGGCGGCTGGCCGCCAGCACGGGGCGAATTCCCTGCGCGGCACGCTGAGCGCGGCCGGCTTCCCGGTGGACGATGAAGAGGGCTGCAAGAGAGAGGAGGCCTGCGCACCAGGCACAGACCTCCAAACGAATCAGCGACGTACGCATGCGTTGAAGACCTCTAGGCGTTGGACGCAAAGCGACGGAGGCTCAGAGACCCACCAAGCAGCAGAGAGAGCAGCGCGACCATCCAGAGCAGCGGAAGGTCGCTGGCCGTGTGAGGTAGAGCCTTCACCCCAGCAGGACGAACGTGGGTTGCGGGAGCCGAGGGAGCGTCATTCTGAGCGACCTGCACAGGCTGTGAACGGTGGCTTGCGCGACGCGGTTGCGGTGCGGATTGAGGCGTTGCAGAGGAGGCTGGCGCGTAGCTGCTGGCGGGAGCCGGGGCAGGTGCAGACTGGGACTGAGCTGTCTCTACCGGGGCGGAAGCGGCCTGCGGCGGTGCCTGGTACTTGGTGGCGGAGATGCCGGAAGGCTTAGCTTCGTTGGCGCCGACACGAGAGGGCTCCAGCATCCAGAGGGTAATCATCTGCATGTCATTCTGGCTAAGGTTGGGCGCCGTGGCGCGGCCTTCTGAGGCGGGGTCGATGGCCATGACGCGGGTGTCGTTCGCCTGCGCGATGGAGACAGCGTCATTCTTGGGGTAGACGAACTCCACGGCGAGACCGCCGGGGAAGGAGAAGCCCTTCATAGCTGCCTGGCCCTTGGGGCCGGCGCTGTAAGCGATCGGGCCGACCGGAGCGTTGGCCATGGTGGCTGCGGGAATCGCGATAAAGGTAGTCTGGACGTGGTTGCCCTTGCCGGCTACCTGCAGGATGACGCGATCGCGAAGGTGGTCGAGGACCCGGATCGAGTAGTTTCCCGGTTGCAGAGTGGCATTGGGAACCTCGGTTTTCTGCGCTACCTGGAACTGCTCCGGTTCAGTAGAAGGTCCGCCGTCCGCGGGAACCCGTGCGGCTACGGCTGCGGGTACCAGGAAAACGCTTAATAGCGACAATAAAGCCCGAACTTTCATCAACTTCCTCCAGGACCTACGTACAGTACGAATGCTTTGTGCGATTGGATGGCAAATGGGCGCTACACGTGAGCGATTTGACCGGCAATCGACGCTTTTTCCGTCGTTGTACGAACCGACGCGCAAAGTGTTCCCCGATTAAACCATGGAACGTCTCTCTGTTTAAATGTCGCGAAGCAGTTCAGAGAGGCTGAGGTTAAAACCCAGGGCGAGTACCTCAAGCATCGGCAGGGAGATTGACTTGCGGCCCCGCTCCACGTCGGAGATGAAGGTGCGGTCAATGCCGAATTCAACGGAAAGCCGCAGCTGCGTCATGTTGCGTTCGCGACGGAGTTCACGGAGCCGCACGCCAAAACGGCTGCTTACGTCACGGGGCAGGTAGAAATTGCCTGGCCGCCGGGTAGCTGCGCCGTTCATCGCATTGGGCACGAGAAAGGTTGGGGCGGAGGTCGTCTGGATATGGCTTTGCATGTGTTGCTCCTGAGAAGCGCATTCACCGGACCAGGGTCACGTCCCGCAGAGGGAGTTAACCGGGAGGAGTGTCTTGCCGACGGACTACAGAGGAACGCTTGGCCGAGGGACCTGGATTGAGTGGGCGGGGCCTGTAGGTGGTCTACGAAAAGAATCACACCGAAGCTCGTGAATCGCCGTATGCGTGACAGTATGTCGCATATCGCCGTCTTCTGCCGCCTACAGAGTATGCCCGGATCTCACGTTTGCGGAAGCTGAAGTTACCAAAGATTCCAAAAGAGTTTCCTTTGCACGTTGCTCTGGTTACCTCGTCCGGCCAACCGAGTTCCGTGATGCCTTCTAGGCAGAGAGAAAGTTGAGCAGAAAAGAACCTCGCCCGCGATCACGGCGGGCGAGGTCCTCTACATGTGTGACTGTGAACGCCGAGGTTAGCGCGGGAGGTCCGCCGCTTTCGCCTTCCCGGCTCCGATATCGATCGTGCCAGTCAACGGAAGAGTCTCCACGGAATCGCCGACTGCGATGCTGAACCGGCCCGCATCGATGGTCCAGGCGTGGGTTTGGGGGTTGTACCAGGCGAAGGCGCGAGCGTCCAGAGGGATGGAGACGTGCTTCGTTTGGCCAGGGTTGAGCTCGACGCGCTCAAACCCTTTCAACTCGTGAGCGGGGCGGGGCTCCTTGGCCGCAGGTTCGGAGACGTAGACCTGGGCTGCTGTCGCCCCGGGACGACGGCCGGTATTGGTGACATCGAAGTCCGCAACTGCGAAGTCTGTGCCACGACCGGGTTGAACCTTCAAGTTGGAGAAGGAGAAGGAGGTATACGACATACCGAAACCGAAGGGGAAGAGGGGCTTTGTGCCATTCTTCTCGTAGCCGCGATAGCCGACGAAGATACCTTCCTTGTATTGGACCTGAATACCGTCGTCCTGGGGGTAGTAGTTGTTGAACGTTGGGTTGTCCTCGGCGCGGCGCTCCCAGGTGATGGGCAGGTGGCCGGCGGGGTTCTGATCGCCAAAGAGCACCTCGGCGAGGGCGCGGCCACCGGCCTGTCCGCCGTACCAGGCTTCAAGCAGGGCGGGGGTACGGTCAAGCCACGGGGAGGTATCAACCGCGCCCCCGGAGGTGACGGCCACGACCGTTTTGGGGTTGGCAGCGGTCATGGTACGGATCAGGGCGTCCTGACCAAAGGGAAGGTCAAAGGTACGATCGCCGCCCTCCGACTCCGTATTGACGTCGCGGTTGTTGTAAAAGCCGGCCGCAATCACGACGGCATCAGCGTGCGCAGCGAGTTCTTTCGCGTGCTGGGTGACGACACTGTCCTCAGGAACGATAGCGAGGCGAAGGCGGCCGCCAATGAGGCCTTTTTGCCAGGACTCCACGACGACCTTATGCGGACCCGCGGTAAGAGGGAGGGTAAGGTGGGCTTCGAAGGCGCGCAGATACTTCCAGTTGTCGATTACGAGATGTTCGTCGATGACGACGCGATTACCATTGCCTTCGCCGCCGCCGGCAAGCGCGACGAGGTAGTCCCCGGCCTGCTTTGCAGTGAAGTAGCCGGTGTAACGATGGGAGATCGAGGCAGGGGGCTTATCGAAGAGGGCCATCAGGTCGTCAAGACTGCCGGAGATGGCGTCCCAGCCGACGCCGGTCTCGTTGATATGGCGGGGGTTGGTCTGTTTCAAAGAAGCGCCGTTGAGGTTCTGGTTGCCGAAGAGTTCTTCTGTGACGCCGGGCTTGCCGTTGGTTTCCGCGGTGGTGAATTCGGTGCGCCCGGCGAGTTCACTAAGCGTGGGGATCCCAGGGTCATAGAGGACTTTGACGTTGGGCGCTACAGCCGACATGCCTTCGAGCAGGCTGATCTGGTGGAAGGGAACAACACCCGCGCTGCCGCCGCCAACGGCGGTACCGGGGTAGGCGTTCGGGCCGACAACGAGGACTGAACGGATCGCTTGCTTGCTAAGAGGAAGGAGATTGCCCGCGTTCTTGAGAAGAGTGACCGACTCGCGTGCGGATTGGAGCGCGATGGCATTGTCTTGTACGTCATAGAGAGGAATGGTGGGGTCGCGCTGGGGACGGTCCAGCCAGCCGAACATCTCGGCGGTGGTCAGGATGTGGCGAATTTTCTCGTCGAGGGTGGCTTCCGTGAGTTTGCCGGACTGGACCGCGGGAAGGAGGTTCTTGCGGTTCATGAATTTGCCGGTGGGCATTTCGATGTCGAGTCCGCCGTTGGCCGCGGCGACGCCGTCATAGGTCGCGTCCCAGTCAGACATGAGTGTGCCCGGAAAATGCCAGTCGTGGCGCATGATGTCGATGTTCAGGACGGTGTTCTGGGTGGCGTGCTGGCCGTTGACGAGGTTATAGCTGTCCATGACAGCGCCAACGTGGCCCTTCTTGACGGCAGCTTCGAAAGGGGGGAGGTAAATCTCCTGGAGGGTACGTTCGTCCACGAGGGTGTCGGAGTCGTGGCGAAGGTATTCAGAGTTGTTCCCGGCATAATGCTTGACGGTGGCGCTGACGCCCTGCTGTTGCATGCCGGTGATGTAGCCGGTGTCCATCTCCCCGGCGAGGTAGGGATCTTCGCCAAAGTACTCGAAGTTGCGGCCATTGCGCGGGGAGCGGTAGATGTTGGTGCCGGGACCGAGCATGTAGTGGATGCCGCGCGCGCGGGCGTCGCGGCCGATGCCGCCCCCGACAGCGCCGGCAAGGGTGCGGTCCCAGCTGGCAGCGAGGCCAATGCCTTCCGAGTAGGTGGTGGAAGGCAAGCCGGCGTTGGAGCGAACGCCGTAGGGACCGTCGGACATCTCCAGCGCGGGGAGTTGGAGTTTGGGCATTGCACGGACCGCGAAGCCGGTGCCGCCGATGTAATCGACCTTCTCTTCAAGGGTCATCTTGTGGATGATGTCGTCGATGTGCTGTTGCTCCGCAGGGGTGACGGAATGGGGAGCCTGGGCCTGGATCTTCGCTGGAAGAAGAACAGCCACCGAGAAGAACACGGACGGAAGATAGCGGCTACCGAACCCGCGAAAAGTGGAAGGCAAATTGCCCGGAATGGTGGTGCGCGTGCCTTGACCCATATGCAGGGTTCCTCCGTCGTGCTGAAATCTGTACGGTGAACATCCTGCCATGTGGATTGCACAAAAGGCGAGGGGAAGCGGTGGGAGCCCTGGATTCGAGGGAAATCAAACGCTTGTTTCCGCGGGCGGAAGGGTGATTCTGCGAGGTCTGGGTTTCGGGACGGACTTTGGCGGCCGGAGGACAGGCAGTCGGGCGGTAGACTCGCGAAGGATGAGTTCGGGTTCGATTTTGACAAGGCTTTCGGTGTGTTCGCCGCGAATTTTCTTCAGCAGAAGACTCGCGGCGGTGGCGCCCATCTGCCCGAGGGGCTGGCGGATGGTGGTGAGGCTGGGGACGAAGCAGGAGGCGACGGTTACGTCGTCGAAGCCAATGACGGAGATGTCTGTAGGGACATGCAGGCCCCCTTCGTGGAGGGCGCGAATGGCGCCAAGGGCGGAGATGTCGTTGAAGCAAACTATCGCGGTGAAGTCCCGATGGCGCATAAGCAGTTGCTGGACGCTGGGGTAGCCGAGTTGCGGATGACCTTCCAGGCGGATGGTGTGGCTTTCGGGCATGGGCACCTTGAGCAGGCGGGCCATGCGAACAAGAGCGCGCCAGCGGCTGCCCGTGTCAGAGCTTAGATCCGGACCGCGCATGAAGACGATCTTGCGGTGACCCTCGCGGACCAGGTGGCCGAGGGCCAGTTCGGCCGCGCGATCATGGTCGAGAACGATGTTGCTAACGCCCGGGAACGCTTTGTGGCCGGCCACGGTAACGGTGGGGACAGGACCGGCAGCTTCAATATGGGTGTCAATAGCGAGGATGCCTTCAACGCCACGCTGTTCGAGCAGGCGTGGGTATTCGTCGACGAGGTCCTTGCGGTGGCGATGGTGGGCAGTAAAGAAGAAGTAGCCCTCGCGCATGAGGACGTCGGCGGCGCCGGAAAGGACCTGGGAGTGGTAGCCGTCGCCGAGCTCGGGGAGAAGGATGCCGATGGTCTGGGAACGCTTACCCTGCAAAAGCCGCGCGACCATCGAGGGCTGGTAGTTGAACTGGCGAGCAGCGGCGCGGACGCGCTCGCGGGTGGCCTCAGGGATGGAACGATTGGGCGCGTTATTGAGGACGAAGGAAACGGTCGCAGGGCTGAGGTCGAGGTGCTCGGCGAGCATCTTGAGGCTGACCGGGCGGCCCTGTTTGGGGGCGGATTTGGGCATGACGTTGTGGGGAAGTATAGAGGAGGGATGCCGGGTGGGGGCCGTTACTTTGGTTTGTGCGTGGAGCGAGCACGGGCGATTCTGGGCGTCTACGGCAGGGCGGCACGCCTTCCGGAGTCTCCTCTCAGACTCTCGGTGTGTTACCCAGTATCCAGTCTGCGTAAGGAATGCCGCGGCAGGTCACGGACGGAGCTCTAAAGCGGCTTGCGGAGGTACACGGCGCTGTTATCGCTACGCTGGAGGAGAAGATTTCCTGCGGCTTTGCTGGTTCTGCGTCACGCGGCCTGAGCGGCCCGGCTCATATTTGTTTTGCCTTTGCCTGTCGTGCCTGATAGCGTGAACGCAGTCCACTCTTTTTCCTCATTCAGCCTTTGCTGAGCTCCCGCACTAGTTTGCCGGGCTTCGGCGAAGTCACACCCATACCCAGACTCCGCGGCGCTTGTGGATGCGGGGAGCTGCGTGGAGGTCACCATGGTATCTGTCAGGCGTCGGGCTCTTCTTGTTTCTTGTTCAGGCTTGATGGTGGCGGTTGGTGCGGGTGCGCAGCAGACGCTGGGCGGCATTGGCGGCACGGTCACGGATGCTTCCGGGGCTGTGGTGCCGAATGTGACGGTGACGGCGGTGGAGCAGTCCACCAAGTTGACGCGCACGGCGACGAGTACGAGCAATGGCGCGTATGCGCTCGTCAATCTGCCCATCGGCACGTATTCGGTCCAGTTCACACGGGACGGGTATACCTCGGAGCGTTATCCGGACATCCTGATCCAGGCGGATCGTACGGTGACGCTGGGGGCGAGCCTGCAGGTGGGTTCCGTGGCGACGGCGGTAACGGTAGAGGCTGATCCGCTGATGAACGCGGCGGATACGACGAATGGTTACGTGCTGGATAAGGCGCAGATTGAGTCGGTGCCGCAGCCTACCGGGAGCTTCACGGGACTGGCTATCTTGTCGCCAGGGGTAAATGCGGAGCTGCCGGGCGGGACGGGGGTCAACTCCGGGTTGGGTAATTTGCCAATCTGGGCCAATGGACAGCGGGACACAAGCAACGCATTTCTGTTGAACGGTGTGGATGGCAGCAACCTGTTCAATGGTAAGAGCACGAGTCAGGTCGAGTCGTCACGTGTGGTGAATAACACGGGCGTGGGCAATGCCGGGATTGGCGGCACGGAACTAAGTGCGTCTTCGGTCTATCTTTCGATCGGCAATGCTATTCCGACGCCCTCTCCGGAGACGATCGAAGAGGTGCGGGTGAATGCGTCCATGTATGACGCGCAGCAGGGATCGAACAGTGGAGCGCATATCGATTTGAGTACACGGTCAGGGGGCAATGCCTTCCATGGATCGGCGTATGGGAACCGGGAGACGAACTGGCTGAATGCAGCGCCCTTCTTCTTCAAGAAAGATACGGAAATCCCGGCGAATGCGGTGAACCCGGGGATCCACCGGTGGATTCTAGGGGGAACAGCGGGCGGTCCTATTGTTAAGGACAAGTTGTTCTTCTTCGGCGCTTACGAGCACTTGCATGACTCGGATGAAGAAACCGGGGACACGGAGATCCCGGTGCCTACGGGCTTGAGTAACGACCGGAGTCCGGCGGCGCTAAGTGCCCTGGTAAACAACGGCTGGGCGGGGCCGCTGGGGGACAACGGGTTGACAGCGACGGCCGCGGATTGGACGAGTAATCCTATCGGGCTCGCGCTGTTCCAGGCTAAGTTGCCGAATGGGCAGTATCTGATCCCGAATGACAGCGGGCACGTGCCTGACTTCTATTCACCGGCGAACGCGTTTGAGAAAGGGACAGCTTACTTCTTTGCAGATCGGGCGGTGGCAAACCTGGACTATAACCCGAGCGGGAAGGACCAGGTGGCGCTGAAGTATTTCTATCAGCATGACCCGAACAGCACGCCGTACGCGCTATCGAGTGTGCCTGGATTCACAGAGAGGCTGGATGCTGGGTCGCAGGTCATCTCAATCAACAACACGCAGACGGTGCGGGGCAATCTCGGAATCACGGAGACGATAGGGTTTATCCGGGAGAAGGCCTATAGCACCAACGACCAGTTATGGGCGCCGGGGCAGGCAGGAACGCCGATCGCCTCCATGACGCCGGCGTTTGGCAGTTACTTCTCGGGGTTCACGATTGTGGATGCGCTGGGTTCGGCGACGCCGGCAGGGTTAGGGTCGCAGGCGCTGAATATCGGGCCCAGCGCGGCTTCGCAGAGTGCGTTCACGGGGGTGTTTCAGAATCGGGTTATGCCCTCGGCGAATGCCATTCTGACGCTGGGGAGGAATACGTTGAACTTTGGCGGGAGTTTCGCGCACACGGAACTGGATATCCGCGACCAGCGCACTGGTAAAGGGAGTGTGGCTACCCCGGACTTTGTGACGTTCTCGAAGAACTGGGTGACGCCTTATAGTACGAACGGCTTTGTGGCGACGACCTATCTGCAGGGAAACGCGAACCGGTATTACCGGGCAAACCAGGATGGGCTTTATCTGCAGGATAAGTTCCAGGTGATGCCGAACCTTACGCTGACGGCGGGATTGCGGTGGGATTGGAACGGAGGTTTGACGGAGAAGTATGGGCGGATCTTTAACTTCAATCCGACCTTATACCAGTATTCGGCGTCCGCGGACCAGATTCTAAATTCGGGACTGATTATTGCGGGGAACAATGCGAGTGGGACGAAGGGAGTCAGCGATACGACGTTGACGGGACGGCAGTGGGGATTTGGGCCGCGCGTTGGTGCGGCATGGTTGCCGGACCTTGCAAAGGGGAAGGTGGTGATCCGGGCGGGAACGGGGATGTATTACGACCGTGGCGAACTGTACACGTATCTGTCGCCGGGGTATGCGGCGGGGGAGGTTTCGGGTGGGCCGTTTGGGGTAAGTCAGACGCCGCCTTTTGTGACGCAGCAGCATTGTCCTTACAGTGCTTCACCGTATGGGCAAACGAGTTACCTGTATGATTTCTACATTCCGATCTGCGATCCGACGGGAGCGACTTATAACCTGCAGTCGCCCTGGGGAAGTTCACCGGTGGCGGCGCCGGTCAATCCCAGTGCGGCCTCCCTGATCGACTATCTACCCAATGCGGCGGGAATCATTGCAGGTCAGCAGCCTTATACGCTGGGCGCGTATAACCCAACGAACAAGCTGCCCTATAGCATCAACTTCACGCTGAATGTGCAGTGGCAGCCCCGAAACGACTTGCTGGTGGAGTTGGGCTATGTAGGGAACCTGGGGCGGCACCAGGTGATTCCGCTGCCAATCAATCAGGCGCAGGTAGCTACGCAGAGTTCGCCTACTTTGGCTGGAGGGCCGAATGCGCAGAGTTTCAGTTATGGCTACACGGTGCTGGATCCGAATACGTTTGCGCCGATTTGTGTGAATCAGCCTACTGGCGGGAATTGCCAATATGGGCAGATGCAGCAGAACTATGAAGGCGGGAATGTGGATTTGCGGGTGCCCTATACGGGGTATTCGTCAGAATCTGAGAGTTATACGGCGGCGGGGATTTCGGCTTACCATGCGCTGCAGGCTCATGTGGAGAAGCGGATCAGTCACGGGCTGCAGGCCGGGCTTTCCTACACTTACTCTCATGCCACGGACGAACAGAGCGCCCTGGGACTGTTCTACAACGGCAACAACCCGAAGATGTTACGCAGTGGATATGGATCGGCGGACTTCGACCGGACGAATGTCTTGAATTTCACCTACAGCTATACGTTGCCGAGTGGGTTCCGTGATGGATCGTTTGCGGGCAAGGTGGCCAATCATTGGACGCTGAATGGGCTGGGCATCTTTCAAAGTGGTCAGCCTTACAGCGTGATTGATTACTCGGGTGCAGTGGGGAGCTTGTTTTACTCGACCTTCAACGGGATTACGAACCCGATCGTGCCGCTGGCGCCGGGGTGCACGGCGAAGAATGCGAAGACCGGCGACAATGGCGCGTTCTATAACCCGGACACCGGTGCAGGGGCGGCGCTGAAATCGTCCTGCTTCACAATTCCGCTCATCGCGCCCGGGCAGATGGGGGTGCCGCAGGGAGACGTGTTTGAGACGAACTTCACGTCGGGGGAGCGGAACATCTTCCGGCAGACATGGCAGCGGCGGCTGGATGCTTCGCTGGTGAAGCAGGTTCAATTGCAGGACCGGTACAGCCTGCGCTACACGCTGGATGTGTTCAATGTAAGTAACACGACGAGCTTCGACATTCCGACGGACAACGTGTCGCAGAACGCGGCGTTCAACAACGCGCCGCCGTACAGCACGGACCCGTACAGCCTGTACACGGCGTCGCCGGGCGGGTTGGGCGTGACGCGTCATGCGATTGGGTCGCCGCGGCAGGTGCAGATGTCGTTGCGGCTGCAGTTTTGAGTCCTTTGTTTCGATATGCGTCAATAATCGGCTGAAGTGTGAGGTGGCGTGTGAGGAAGGGACGCGCGGGTGTCTTTCCCGCTTGCCTTTTGTGGTGCGCCTCCGTTCTTATAGGGCTGCCAAACTAAATGGAGTTGCCCTTCTGATGAAACGTTTTGTCTTTGCGTCGTGTGCTGCCTTGTGTGTCGTGAATGTTGCTTCGGGTCAGACCCTGTTGAGCGATCGCCCTGCGTATATGGATCCGGGCCTGCCTGCGGCGGAGCGGGCGCATGACCTGGTGAGCCGGATGACGCTGGAGGAGAAAGCGTCGCAATTGGAGGACTGGGCCGTGGCGATACCGCGGCTGGGTGTGCCGAGCTACCAGACGTGGAGCGAGGCCCTGCACGGCGTAGCAAGGGCCGGGTATGCAACGGTATTTCCGCAGGCGATCGGGATGGCGGCGACGTGGGATCCCTCCATCGTGCACCAGATGGGCGACGTGATCGCGATCGAGGGCCGGGCGAAGTTCGATCAGGCGCAGCGGGAGAACAACCACCGGATTTTCTACGGCCTGACGTACTGGTCGCCGAACATCAATATCTTCCGCGACCCGCGCTGGGGGCGGGGACAGGAGACGTACGGGGAAGATCCCTTCCTGACGGGGACGATGGGCACGGCATTCATCCAGGGCGTGCAGGGGCCTGATCCGGAGCACCCGAAAGCGGTAGCGACGAGCAAGCATTTCGCGGTGCACTCCGGGCCGGAGTCGCAGCGGCACACGTTTGACGCGGTGGTGAGCAACCATGACCTCGAAGAGACCTACCTGCCGGCATTCCGGAAGACGGTGGTGGATGGCCATGTGAAGTCGGTGATGTGCGCTTATAACGCCATTGACGATCATGCGGCGTGCGCGAACACGATGCTGTTGAAAGATCACCTGCGCGATGCGTGGGGGTTCAAGGGCTTTGTGGTGAGCGATTGCGCGGCCATCATGGACGTGACGAACGGGCACCATGATGCGCCGGATATCACGCATGCGGCGGCGATTTCAGTGAAGGCCGGTACGGATCTTTCGTGCAGCATCTGGTCGCCCGGGTTCAATCAGTTGGGCAAGGCCGTGCAGCAGGGCCTGGTCGGTGAGGATGTCGTGACGCGCGCGGCGGAGCGGCTGTTTACGGCGCGGATGCAGTTGGGTATGTTCGATCCGGCAGGCTCGTCGACGCTGGACAATGTGCCGGAGTCGGAGATTGCTTCGGAGACGCACCGGGCGATTGCGCTGAGGGCGGCAGAAGAATCGATGGTGCTGCTGAAGAACACGGGTGTGCTGCCGTTGAAGCCCGGCCTGGGCACGATTGCGGTGGTGGGACCTACGGCGGATCTGCTGGCGTCGCTGGAGGGGAACTATAACGGCGAGCCGCTGCACCCGGTGACGCCGCTGGATGGCATCAAGACGCAGTTTGCGGGAGCGACGGTACGGTACGCGCAAGGGGCGAACCTTGCGGAAGGTTTCACGGTGCCGGTGCCGCGTACGGTGTTTGGAAATGGCTTGAAGGCTGAATATTTTGCGACCCCAGATTTGACAGGAACTCCTGTTGCGGTGACCACCGAGCCCACAATCCAGTTTGACTGGAAAGACCTGGAGCCTGTGCCGGCGTTGAAGACGCAGGACTATTCGGTGCGCTTTTCTGGAACGTTCCGGGCACCGGTTGCGGGGACGTACGAGTTGACCGTGTCGCCGGGGGAAGCGTTCCCCTACTCGCCGAAGGAGGCTTACCGGCTGGTGATGGATGGGAAGGTTCTTGGGGAAGGAAGCCTGAGCGGCGAGGGGCATCCGGACATGGGGAACTTCAAGCTGGGAACAGGTGCAAATGCCACGGCGCCGCCAGTGATGACGGGGATCAAGGCTGCCAAGGTGAGTGTGACGCTGAGTGATACGGAGGCGCACAGCTTTGTGCTGGAGTACAGCCATGCGGCAGATAAGTCAGGGGGTGGGGTAACGCTGAGCTGGGCTGCGCCGGCCGAGGCGCAACTTGCTGAGGCAGTGGCGGCGGCCAAGGATGCGGATGTGGTGGTGGCTTTCACCGGCTTGTCGCCTCAGCTGGAAGGGGAAGAGATGCCGGTGAAGATCGAGGGCTTTGCGGGCGGCGACCGGACGAGTATCGATTTGCCAGCAGCGCAGGTGCACATGCTGGAGGCGCTGGCGGCTACCGGGAAGCCGATGGTGGTGGTGAATCTCAGTGGAAGTGCGGTGGCGTTGCGACTGGCAAATGAGAAAGCCGGCGCAGTGCTGCAGGCGTGGTATCCGGGCGTCGCGGGTGGTACGGCTGTGGCGAAGACGCTGGCCGGGGAGAACAATCCGGCGGGGCGCTTGCCTGTGACGTTCTATGCGGGCACGCAGGATCTTCCGGAGTTTACAAATTACGCGATGAAGGGCAGAACCTACCGCTATTACACGGGCAAGCCGCTGTGGGGCTTTGGATACGGTCTGAGCTATACGAAGTTCGCGTACGGCCCGGTGAAGGTTGAGCGTGAGGTGAAGGCGGGGGAACCGGTGACGGCGACGGTGAACGTGAAGAACACAGGTTCAATAGCCGGGGATGAGGTGGTGGAGGCTTACCTGCGAACACCGGAGAAAGAGGGACCGCTTCGTTCGCTGGCTGGCTTCCAGCGGGTGCGCCTCGAGCCGGGGGAGAGCCGGGATGTGACGTTGACGATGGAGCCGCGGGCGATTTCGAGTGTGGATGAGAGGGGGGATCGTGCAGTGCTGGCGGGGCGGTACCGGTTAAGTGTGGGGTCGGCACAGCCGGGGGAGACGGAGCAGAAGAGTGAGGCGGAGTTTTCGGTACGGGGCACAATGCCTTTACCGAAGTAATCCGGTGGAAACAAAGATGCCCGGGCCGAGAGGTCCGGGCATCTTTGCTTTGGGTCAGGCGGCTTCGCGGAGTGTGGTGGGAGTGCGCTCGTGGAGAGCCAGCGCGGCGGTGTTGCGAGCGTTGCGAAGGCGCGCGAGAAGAAGGTCTTCGACGATAAGAGCGCTGGCGCAGACAATCAGAGGGATGAGTTCACCGAAGACACGAGTCTCGATCAGGATGCCGTAACTGAACATGAAAACAACCCAGATCGGCACGAGCCACAGCCAGGCACGCAGGCGCGGGTTGGGCAGCCGGTTGCGCATCACCAGAACAAAGGGAAGCAGATAGCCGCAGGTGGAGAGCAGTTGCGGCCAGGCATGGGGGAGCAGGACCGATTTGATGTTCCAGTTGAGACGGGCGTAGAACTCGGAGCGGTTCGCGGCAAAGTGATGGTGGATGAACGTCTCCCAGGCGATCCAGTAGAGAGCCAGGGGAGCTACGCGCTTGAGAGCTTTGGGACTGAGAAGGCGGTTGAAACGAATACGGCCGTCCTCAAACGCCTGGTCGAGGAGGTAGAGCGGAAGAAGGAGGAGGGTAGTTTCGCGATTGATGGTGGCGATGAGAAAGAGGCTGGCGAACCACACCCAGGGACGGCGGAGATAGATGAGATAGAAGGCGATGCTGAAGAAGGCGAGGCTGGGGAGATCGTAGGTGAAGCGGAAGTTCTGGACCGTATGAAGGATGTAGGTGGCAGCGAACGTGACGAGCGTAAGGGGATAGATGAAAGGCGTGAGGAGCCGTTGGCGGGAGCTGGCCTGGTAGATGCGGGTGGTCAGGACGCCCGCGATCGTAAGGCAGGCTACGTTGATGAGGGCCTGGACGAGGACCTCCGGCTGGACGGGACGCGGGAACCAGAAGTGGGAGATGGCGAAGAGTTTGCCGGCGAAGCGCAGGGCGGAGCTTGAGTTGGCGAGGCGGAGGGGGAGCATCATGAGGCAGCGGCCCTGGAAGGGCATGCGCTCCGCGCCGTGCTCATAGAGGAAGGTGTTGACGTAGGGGCGGGTAAGCCAGAAGTAACACCAGGCGAGCTGAACTGTGGCCAGGAAGTAGAAGGCCCGGAGAGGCCAGAGTTTGGAGCGTTGCATCCTCAAGAACTCCGTGGGAACCATGGCGGGATTGCCTGAGGAGCGCAGCGCGAGGTGCGGTGTGCGGATGCCCAACTCGGCCCAATCTTGCTTTTGGATGCAGAAAATCAGGTTTGTTGCTCAGGGCTGCAGGATGCAGCAGGTACAGGCTCACAGCAACAGGAGTTTGGCGGCGTAGTGGCCCGGCTCGCTTACCTCGGGTCAAGGAGGAAGAGGCGCAGGTCGCGAAGGTTGTTGCCTGTCGGGCCCGTGAGAAGCGCATCGCCGAGAGCATCGAGGACTGAATAGGCGTTGAAGCGGGCGAGCGCTTCGGCGGGGTGAAGACCGAGTTGGGTAGCTCGTTGAAGAGTGGTGTGGTCGGCGACACCGCCGGCGGCAGGGCTGTTGCCGTCGGTGCCGTCAGAGCCGGCGCTGAGCACAGTTATCGGGACTATCGTTTGGGCGAGGGCAAGAGCGGTGTGAAGAACGAAATGCTGATTCCGGCCGCCTGTGCCAGGGTCGGCAATGGAAACAGGGACGGAGACTTCGCCGGTATTGATGAGGCACACGGGCTCGTTAGGGTAGGTGCGGGCGAGTTCGTGGAGACGCTGGAGGAGGTAGGTGGAAGCGTCGGCAAAGTTCCACTCGTCGGGCGTTCGGTCAACCAACGTGCGAAAGCCACGGGATCGGGCTGCGGCTTCCGCGGCCAGGGCGAGGTTGTCGGAGGAGAGCAGAGTGCTATGCGCGACGCGGCGGAAGGCAGGGTCGTTGGATTTGGGGGTTTCTGGGGTTTCTGGGTCGTTGAAGAACGCCGCGATGGAGGGTGGTATGAGGGCGTGCGAGAGCCGGGCGGCAAGGAGGTGTTGGCAGTCGGCGAGAGTGGTTGGGTCCGGGAGGGAGGGGCCGGAACCAATGACTTCGGCCTGTGAGGGGGGAACGTCCGAGACCAGAAGGGTGCACTTGAGAGCTGCAGGTGCGGCAGTGGCGAGACGGCCGCCCTTGACGGCGGAGAGGTGCTTGCGGAGGGTGTTCATCTCGGCAATCGAGAGGCCGGAGTGGACCAGGGTCTGGTGGAAGGCGATGAGGTCGGCCAACCCGATGTTCGGGTCGAGGGGTTGCTCACACATGGCAGAGGCACCGCCGCTGAGGAGAAAGAGGATGAGGGTGCGGTTAGTGGCCGTTGCGAGAAGATTGTGCACGAGGGTAGCGGCTTCGGCGGAGCTCGCGGTGGGAAGCGGGTGGCTGCCGAGGCGGTAGAGCAAACGGAGGTCGGGGTGGGTGGGGAGGGCGCTGCCGATGACCACGCCGGTAAGAGGAACGGGGGTGGTTTGAAGGGCTTCGAGGAGGCCTTCGGTCATGGGAAGGGCAGCTTTGCCGATAGCGACGAGGAGCATGTTGTCGAAGCTGCCGAGATTGTAGAGGGTACCGGCGATGTGGAGATGGGTGCTCGAGACGGTGAGTGCGTGGCGAACGCTGGAGCGGACGTCGACGCTTTGAAGGGCTTCGAGAAAGAGTTCGCGAGCAACGGTGCGCAGATGCATTCCCGTTGATTGTGCGCCTGCCGCGGACCTCTGCGAAGATGGCACAAGGCAGTTTGCGCTTCAAAGGAGGAGTATGGCGGTGGGAACTTTGGCGGCGGCGCACGAGGGTGTTTTTCAGGCTGTGAATCCGGCGACGGGAGAGTCGCTGGAGCCGGCGTTTCGATCGGCGACAGTGGCGGAGGTGGATGCGGCAGCCCACGCGGCGGCGATGGCTGCTGCTGTGTTTGCGGCAACGAGCGGCAAGCAGCGCGGGGCGTTGTTGCGGTCCATTGCGGATGAGATTGCGGAGCACGGCGAGGCCATCGTGACGCGGGCAAATCTGGAGACCGGGTTGCCACTGCCGCGCCTGCAGGGGGAGTTGGCGCGGACGACGGGGCAGTTGCGGCTTTTTGCGGAGGTGGTGGAAGAGGGGTCGTGGGTGGACGCGCGGATCGATGAAGCGCTGCCGGAGCG
>CAZZWG010000035.1:18025-19728 GCA_964657685.1 Verrucomicrobia bacterium Tous-C9LFEB
TTTGGACTGGTGCTGGATGCGGGGATGGAGGTCGGGGTGGCCCTGGTCAAGCATCCGGCTATCAAGGCTGTGGCCTTTACGGGGTCTGCGGGTGGTGGCAAGGCGCTGATGAAGCTTGCGGCGGAGCGCGAGGAGCCAATTCCCTGCTACGCAGAAATGGGGAGTACGAATCCGCTGTTTGTGCTGCCGGGCGCAATGCGGGAGCGCGGAGCCGCGCTGGCGGCGGGGTTGCAGGGGTCGTTCACGTTAGGGTCAGGACAGTTCTGCACCAAGCCCGGGCTGGTGTTTGTTCCGGAAGACGGGGGTGGAGCGTTTCTGGATGCTCTGCGGGCCGGCGTAGAGACACTCGGAGGACACGGTATGCTGACGCCGGGGATCGCGGCGCGGTATGCGAAAGGCATCCAGGGGCGTTTGGCGGGTGGCGCGGCGGAGTGGGTTGCGGGTAAGCAGGGCGCGCCGGAGGGCGTGGGCGCGACGGCTTCGGCGGCGGTGTTCTCGGTGCCTTTAGCGGAGTTCGTCGGGAATAAGGATCTCGAAGAAGAGATTTTTGGGCCAACGACGCTGCTGGTGCACTATGGGGCGGTTGAGCAGTTGGTGGAGGCGGCGCGGGGGCTGCACGGCCATCTCACCGCTACGCTGCAGGGGACGGAGGAGGACCTGGCCGGGGCAACGGCTTTGATTCAGGTGCTGGAGGCCAAGGTGGGGCGGATTCTGGTCAATGGCTATCCAACCGGGGTTGAGGTGTGTCAGGCGATGGTGCATGGGGGGCCGTTCCCGGCGACTTCAGATGGGCGGACGACGTCCGTGGGGACGCGGGCGATGCTGCGCTTCGCAAGGCCAGTCTGTTACCAGGACTTTCCGGATGCGGCGTTGCCGGAGGCGCTGCGTCGGGGGAATGGGTTGGGAATTCAGCGGATGGTGAATGGGGTGTTGGGACGGATCTAGGGTGCAGCATTCTCGGCCGGAAGGGCCATCTAAGGCGCAGAGTGAGGGTTGCGCATGGCGCTTGTTTTTGTCACAGGCTCTTCCGATGGGCTTGGATTGATGGCTGCGAAGTTGCTGATCGAGCAGGGCCATACGGTGGTGGCGCATGCCCGTAACGGGGTCCGGGCGGAGGTTACGCGGCGTGAGCTTCCCGCGGTCAAGGCGGTTCTGATGGGCGACTTTGCGAGCCTGGACGAGACGCGCGCGCTGGCGGCCGCGGCGAATGAGCATGGGACCTTTGACGCGGTGATTCATAATGCTGCGATCGGCTACAAGGAGCGCAGCCGGCGGCTTACCGGGGATGGGTTGCCGGAGGTGTTTCAGGTCAACACGCTGGGGCCGTATCTTCTGACCTCGCTGATGCACCGACCCGGGCGTCTGGTGTACGTGAGTTCCGAGTTGCATCGGCGGGGCGAGGCCAAGCTGGATGACCTGCTGTGGGAGCGGCGGGCGTGGAACGGAACACAGGCGTACTCGGACACGAAGCTGCACAATGCGCTGCTGGCGTTTGCGGTGGCGCGGCTTTGGCCGAAGGTGCTGTCGAATGCGATGGAGCCGGGCTGGGTGGCCACCAAGATGGGGGGTCCGAATGCGTCGGGTGATCTTGATCAGGGGCATCGGACGCAGGTTTGGCTGGCAGTGAGTGAGGATCGGGAGGCTCAAGTCACTGGAGAATACTTCTACCATCTGCAGCGGAAGAAGCCTTCGGCGCCGACGCG
>CAZZWG010000036.1:0-1408 GCA_964657685.1 Verrucomicrobia bacterium Tous-C9LFEB
TCCGGCATGATCGTCGACCCCGTCACCATCGAGCCCGACCGCCCCATCGCCGACGCCCTCGAAGTCATGCGCCGCTACAAAATCTCCGGCGTCCCCGTCACCCGCGGCGGCAAACTCGTCGGCATCCTCACCAACCGCGACCTCCGCTTCGTCAGCAACACCGCCATCCCCATCGGCGACATCATGACCAAAGACCACCTCATCACCGTCCCCGTCGGCACCACCCTCGAGGACGCTGAACAAATCCTCCACCAGCACCGCGTAGAGAAACTCCTCGTCGTCAACGACGCCTACGAACTCAAAGGCCTCATCACCGTCAAAGACATCCAAAAGAAACTCAAATACCCCAACGCCAGCAAGGACAACCAGGGCCGCCTCCGCGTAGCCGGAGCCATCGGCGCCACCGGCGACTTCCTCGACCGCGCCGCCGCCCTCGTCGAAGCCCGCGTAGACGCCCTCGCCATCGACTCCGCCCACGGCCACTCCTCCCGCGTCCTCGAAGCCGTCCGCGACTGCAAGAAACGCTTCCCCGACGTCGACCTGCTCGCCGGCAACATCGCCACCTACGACGGCGCGCTCGCCCTCATCGACGCCGGCGCCGACGCCGTCAAAGTCGGCATCGGCCCAGGCTCCATCTGCACCACCCGCATGGTCACCGGCGCCGGCATGCCCCAGATCACCGCCATCTCCGAAGCCGCCCGCGCCGGCCGCGAACGCAACATCCCGGTCATCGCCGACGGCGGCATCAAGTACTCCGGCGACATCACCAAAGCCATCGCCGCCGGAGCCGACGTCTGCATGATGGGCTCCCTCTTCGCCGGCGTCGACGAATCCCCAGGCGAAACCATCCTCTACCAGGGCCGCAGCTTCAAGGCCTACCGCGGCATGGGCTCCCTCTCCGCCATGGCCCAGGGCTCCGGCGAGCGCTATTTCCAGTCCAAAGACGACCTCACCGGCGACTTCAACGAGCGCATCGACCTCACCAAACCCGAATCCGCCGGCAACCGCCTCGCCAAATTCGTCCCCGAAGGCATCGAAGGCCGCGTCCCCCACCGCGGCCCTCTCCAATCCATGGTCTTCCAACTCGTCGGCGGCCTCCGCTCCGGCATGGGTTACTTAGGCTGCGAAACCGTCGCCGATCTCCAGCAAAACGCCCGCTTCATCCGCATCTCCAACGCCGGCCTCCGCGAATCCCACGTCCACGACGTCGTCATCACCCGCGAAGCCCCCAACTACCACGTCGAATAAGCCCTACCCCGCCGCCGCCGCTCGGCCCGCATGCTCCCGCGGTCGCTTGCCATAATGCAGCGTCAACCCGTCCCGCGTCGCCTCCACAGACGTGATGTACCCCTTCAAATGCGCCACCTTCTCCGGCGAAAACGACATCACGTTCCCCTCCACCTGCACC
>CAZZWG010000036.1:1508-18890 GCA_964657685.1 Verrucomicrobia bacterium Tous-C9LFEB
CAAATGCGCCACCTTCTCCGGCGAAAACGACATCACGTTCCCCTCCACCTGCACCCCGCTCACCCCCTTAAACCCCAGCACCGAACTCAGGTGCTTCCCCAGCATCCCCAGCAGCATCTTGATCGGGATCCCGTCCGCATCGATCTTATCCGCCGTCATCGACAGCACCTTGCCGTCCGTGCTCACCGGCCCCGCAATCGAAAACTTCAACGGCACCACCTTCGCCATCGTCCCGCTGATCGTCACGGTGCCCACCCCATGCACGACCTTCAGGTCCCGGATGTCACTTCCAGTCGCGCTCAACTTCCCCGCAAACACCTTCGTTAAACTCTCATTGCTCACGAAAATGTCCGCATGCGCCACCTCTGTCATCTTGGCCAGGCACTGCGGCACCCTCTTTCCCATCGGCACCAGCATCGCGTCAAAATGACGAAGCCTGAACTCCACCCCCGGCTGCGAGCTGTACATCCCGCTCTCCATGGCAATATGCGACGCCGCGACAGGGCACACCGGCGTCTCCGCCTGCGCACCCAACACAAGCACCAAGGGACCCACCACGCCCAAAACCTTCAAGACTCGTCCGCCATCCGGCCTGTCTGGCGGGCCAGCCCTTAGCTTGGAAACATCTCTTCGCGCTCAGCGTGCGCAGGGAAATCACCGGCAATGTTCAGCCAATCCTACCTGTTCCGGTCCCAGACCCACGCCTCAAACTGCTGCCGTGCCCGGAATCCGTAACGATGGTACAAACCCATCGCCTGCCGATTACTCTCGGTCACCGTCAACGAGGCCGTCGCTAACCCCTGTTTTCCCAGCTCGCGCAGGCAGTGCCGCAGCAGCGCCGACCCCAACCCCTGCCCACGCAGCCGGTCCCGCACGCAAAGCTGCGTGATGTGCGCCGCGTCCCCACGCACCCGCGAGCACAGCAGAACGCCCTCCAGCTCCCCCGTCCGCGCCTCCCGCAACAGCCATGAATTGCGTGGATCGAACACGCCGCACCCCGGAAAATGCACAATGTTGTGCAGAAAGCGCTGCGCCCCCTGCACCGTCTGGTACTGGTCGTTGATCTCGCTGTCCGTATGCCCCCGGTACGCCTCGTGAATCAGCGCCGCCGAGGACACATACGCCTCCGGCTGCCACGCCTCAATGCGAAACTCTCTCGCGATCCGCTCCCCCGCAATCTCTCCTCCCAGCTCGCACACCATAAAACATCGCGGAAACGGCCGGAACCCCGCCTCTTCAAAGGGCCGCTGCAACGCCTGGTCTGGAAACAGCAGAAGCTGCGACTCCACTCTTGAAATGCCCGGGGTCGCCTGCAACGTCTCCAGCAGATGATCCAACAGCAGCTCGCACACCGGATTACCGGTCGCACTGCCCTCGCCAAAGGCGTAGGCATCCCCCATCACCGCCTTCGCCGCCTCGCACACCCCAAACGCATAGCCCGCCACCCGGCCCTGCCGCATCGCTACATACCCGGTAAGCGATCGGCTGTTGACGTACTCCAGCAGCAGTTCAATCGATCGCGAGTAGTCCCACAGCAGGCGGTCCTGCCACTTGGCTGCCTCTTCCTCCAGCAGCGGGCGAAGCGCCGCCGCAGAGAAGTGGCGCAGGTCCATTACTTCGAGTTTCAGTGGCGTGGCAAGCATCCGGCTTAGGTCTGAGATGCGCGACAGGGCACGCGGTCTCGGTTTCGATAGCTGCCTATTGTCCGCCACGCGGCAGAACCTTGTACACCGATAAACCTTGGGTCGGATAGAAAAACAGCTGCTGGTACTGGCGGCCCTGCAGCCACTCCCCCAGCGCGGCGGCTTCCCGCGTCGGAACCACCAGCACATGCTCCTCGTCCGGCACCCCGTTCAGCTTGTACTGTCCAATCGCCTGGTTGCGGTAGAAAGCCACCCCGTAGCGCAAATCCCGGCGCACATCCAGCATCGCCACGTCGTGGATCTCCGGTGCCGCCGCCGCGATCTCCCGCGCCAGCGGACGCGCTGAATAGTTCAGATCCAGCACCCGCCCGTTCACCCCCAGCAGAAAAAACAGGCAAAGCGCCATCGGCACCAGGGTCATCGCCCGCAACCGTTCCACGCCGAACCAGCGCACCGCCATCACCACCGCAACGGCCGACACCAACCCCACAGCCGCGGTCCACGCAAAGGTACGCGCCGCCGGAATCAGCCGCGCATACACCATGTACTGCGGGCACAGCAGAAGCACGAACGTCAGCAATCCCGTCAGCGTCGCGTGCGTCAGCAACAGCCAGTCCGGCAAACCGCGACGCCGCACCCGGTAGAGATAGTCGCCCGTCAAAATCGCCAGTGGAGGAATTGAAGGCAGAATGTATCCCGGCAACTTCGACCCCGAGAACGAAAAGAAGGCAATCGGAAAGGCCGCCCACAGCACCAGGAACTCCGGAAACGCATCCCCCGCCCGCACATGCCCCACATACCGCCTGGGATGCCGCCGCGCCTTCCATTCAGCGATCGAAGTCTCCACCGCATCCCACAGCGCCCGCAAAGCCAGCGCCGTCCACGGCATCATCGCCAGCACCAGCACCACCCCATAGAAATACCAGGGCTGATGGTGCTGATACAGGTTCGTCGCGTAGCGCTCGATGTTGTGTTGAATGAAGAACTCACGGAAAAACTGCGGATTCCTTCGCTGGACCGCGATAAACCAGGGCAGAACCATCGCTAGGTAAAGGGCCACGCCCGGCAGCCAGATCGTGCGCCTCAAAGCCGAAAGCTCCCGCCGCAGCGTCAGAAACGCCACAATGATCACCAGCGCCATGAACGGTGCAATCGGACCTTTCGCCAGCGTCGCGAACGCCCCGAAGAAGTAAAGGTCGAACAGCCAGAACTTCTTCCCCGTCTCATACCACGCATACCAGCCCAGCATCCCCACGCAGAAGGGCGCGGCTAGCTGCATGTCCGTCGACGCGCCGCGCGCAAACCCCACGATCCCCACCGAAGAGGCCATGATGAGCGCCGCATCCAGATGCCCTCCCGGGCGGAATCGCCGCAGATGCAAAAATGCCAGGATCACCAGAAACCCCGCCCCGCTCGCCGAAGGCAGCCGCGCCGACCAGTCCGAAACGCCGAATTCCTTGAAGAAGCCCATCGCCCGCCAGTAGTACAGCGCCGGCTTTTCCAGCCATGGTTTGCCGTACAGGATCGGCGTCACCGTCCCGCCAACCAGGCATTCGTAGCTGGCATGGATCGCCGTCGGCCGCAGGCTGTGCGGCATAATCCGCGCGTTCACCTCGTGGCAATCGTTCGAGTGCGCTGCCAGCATCTCGCGCGCAATCTGCGCATACCGCGGCTCGTCAGCCCCCACCAGCCCCAGTTGGTCCCCGCCAAAGTAGGGCACCAGCCCGAACAGCATGAAATACGCCGTCACGGCCAGCATGACCGCAAACTCCATCACCGAACAGACCGCATGTGTGCGGCGTAGTTCCGCCAGCCAGGCCGGGAGTCGACCAGTCCGGATCGTGGGTTGAGGAACGGTTTGGGGTGTCAGTATCATGGGGAATCAGGCGAATCGGCAAAATCGGCAAAGGTCCGGCAGAGGCGGAGCAAGCCCGTCCTCCCGGGGCTCATGGCCCGGTGTGGGCTTGCAGGCAGGCTGCCTGCAGTGCCTCCTCCAACTGTCGCGTCGCCGCGGCCAGGGGGCCGTTGAGCGTACATCCGCTCGCATTGCGGTGGCCGCCGCCTCCGAATCGTTCAGCCACCGTGGCTACATTCACTTCTCCCTTGCTGCGCAGGCTGGCGCGCAGGTGAACTCCATCCGGCAACTCCCGCAACAGGGCCGCCGCGCACACGCCTTCCACGCCGATCAGGTGCTGCACAATGCCTTCCGTGTCTTCGGTCCCGGCGCCCGTCGCCTCCAGATCGGCCCGGGTCACCGCCGTCCATGCCACGCGCCCCGCAATCTGAAGACCGCGCAGGGCTGTCCCGAGCAGGCGCAACTTGCTTTCCCGCTGCGAGAAATACACCGCATCGGAGATCCCCGCGGCGTCCGCCCCCAGTTCCAGCAGATGGCGCGCCAGATCGAAAGTCTTTGCCGTGGTAGTCGGCAGCGTGAACCCTATGGTGTCAGTCAACACGGCGGCATAAATACAGCTCGCGAACGCGCCCGTCAGCGGCGTACCGGACGCCACCGCGAGGTCGTACACCATGGCCCCGACCGCCGGAGACTGCGGATCGATCCAGTTCACCGCGCCGTACGGCGTTCCGCTTTGATGGTGATCGATATTGATCAGCAGAGCGCCCGCCAGCTGTTTGAACCCTGTCCGGGCGATCGAGTCGCACTCCAGCACCAGCGCCACATCCAGAACCTCCGCCGGCTGCTTGAACTGGATCCGGTCAGCCCCCGGCAAAGAGGCAAACGGCCGGGGAATGGCGTCCGCAAACGTCACCACGGCGTATTTCCCCATGCTCTCCAGCAGGTGCATGACCGCCAGCGCCGATCCAATGGCATCTCCGTCCGGTCGGGCGTGGGACGTGATCAGGAAGCTCTGGTTGTCCCGCAAAATGGGTAAAAGCGTCTGAAAGGCCTCGGCGCGGCTTCCAAGGACAACCGGTGAATGCGTCCATTGCAGAGAAGCTTCCATGCCGCGCTTAACGCCCGCCCCCTTGCGATCCCTGCGAGGCGGCCTGGCTCCTTCGCTCGAGCTTCCCTCGCTGCTTCTCAATCCGGCCCAGCAACTCCGACATTCGCGCGCCCAGCTTCTCGGACCGGTCAATCACAAAAGCCAGCTCCGGCACGTGCCGGACCCCCATCCGGTCCCGGATCACCGTCCGGATATACCCGCGGGCCGCCGTGAGGCCCTCCAGCGTGTCGCTCTCTTCCTGTTCATCCCCGTAAACCGCGATAAGCACACGACAACTCTTGCCGCCCGGCGTAAGGATCACTTCCGTGACGTAGCACGGCGCAATCCTGGGATCGGTCAACTCACCCTCCAGCAGGGCCGTGATTTCTTCCTGAAACGTGTTCGCGATTCGATCGCGGTGATGTTGGCGGGCTCTCGGTTCGGGCATCGTCGTAACGTCTCAGTCTACCATCGCACCCGGCGGACGGAGACACCCGCCCCTCCCTGGTGCTCTCCCATCCTAACTCCCTCACCCCACACCGCCATCCCCCGCCAACCATCCGGCTGGAGATGCCTGACCCACCCTGCAGCGAAGTTGCGAGCTGACGAGACTTCTCCAGCCCGCGCATGGACAGAAGGAATTCTCCGCATCGCTTGCACATCATTTCGACCGGAACTTCTATAATGGAGACATACCCCAAGTCCCCCTGAGGGATCTTTCGAAGTCCGAAGTCCCCACTTAAGTCCAGTCTTTCGAAGACTTTAAAAGAGTAAGGGGGAGGGGTACCTACCCCTCCGGCAACACAACATCAGACTCGACAAAGCTGTCCAGGATCTCGCAACCCAACCCGGCTGCCAGCCGCCGCGCCGCCTCCTCCACCTCCCGCAGCTGCCCCGCCAGATAAGCGCCCGAAGACGAAATAGCCGCCACCCCCAGCGTCGCCCGGTTCCAAACCAAAGCCTCATCCAACTCCGCCACCGACACGTTGAACCCACGCCGCAACCGGTCCTTCATCGACCGCACCACCTGTCGCCTGTCCTTCAGCGACTGCGCATGCTCAATCCCCAACTCCAGCGTCAACGTCGCAACCGGCACCTCCCGAGCCTAGCAGCCCCCGCCGCGCCATGATGTATGGTGCATCTACAAGCACCGGAGGACAGGTTTGGCAGACACACGCAGGGACTTCCTGGCAAAGGCCTCGACAGCACTGATGGGAGCGGCAATGGCAGGCGACGCAAAGGCGGCACGGAAGCAGACCCCCCAAACCCCCGGCGCGCCCCCAGCCTTCGGCACCGCCCCACCCGCCGGCCCCCCGGTCACGCCCGAAACCTTCCGCGAAGCCGAGAAACTGGTCCGCATCGAAAACACCGAGGCGCACCTGGCCGAGATCGCCGGCAACTGGCAGCAGGCCATGGCGCCCGTCTACGAACGCCGCACCGGCCCCCGCAAACTGGAGCTCGGCTACAACGATGCCCCGGCCACCGTCTGGAACCCCGAGATGAAGCCCTTCGGTCAGCCCTCGGGCGGGGAGGCCGGAAGCTTCAAGCCCTCCCAGCCAGCCACGAAGCCACTGCCGAAAGACGATGCCGCCATCGCGTTCAGCACCGTCGTCGAGCTCTCCGCCTGGATCCGCGACCGGAAACTGACCTCCGAGCGCCTCACGCAGATCTACCTGGCCCGCCTTAAACGCTTCCAACCCAAACTGAACTGCGTCATCACGCTCACCGAAGAACACGCTCTCCAGCAGGCTCGCACGGCCGACGCGGAGATCGCCCAAGGCCACTACCGAGGCCCCCTGCACGGCATTCCCTGGGGCGCCAAGGATCTCCTCGATACCGCCGGCATTCCCACAACCTGGGGCGCTGAACCCTTCCGCAACCGCATCCCCGAGAAAGATGCGGCAGTAACAGCGAAGCTCAATGCCGCGGGCGCGGTCCTGGTCGCCAAGCTCAGCCTTGGCGCCCTGGCGCTCAACGACGTGTGGTTCGGCGGCCAGACAAAGAATCCGTGGCTGCTGGAGGAAGGCTCGTCAGGGTCCAGCGCCGGCCCGGGTTCCGCCGTCGCCGCTGGTCTGGTCGGCTTCGCCATCGGCTCTGAAACGCAGGGAAGCATCGTCAGTCCGTCGATGCGCTGTGGTGTCGAGGGACTTCGACCCACCTTCGGACGCGTCCCCCGGACCGGTGCCATGACCCTGAGCTGGACCTGCGACAAATTAGGTCCCATGGCGCGGGGAGTCGAAGACACCATCCTCGTCCTTGACGCGATCTCAGGCTTCGACCCCGCAGACACTGCCAGCGTCGATCTTCCCCTCGCCTTCGAGGCAGGGAAGAGTATCGCCGGCCTGAAGGTGGGATATTTCCCGAAGTGGATGAGCGAAGCGCCAGCGACGGAGGTCGATCGACATGCGCTTGAAACGGTACGAAAGCTCGGTATGACGCCCGTCGAGGTCTCACTACCGGATTGGCCCTATGATTCGCTGAATATCATTCTGTTTGCAGAATCCGCGGCCGCCTTCGAGCAGATCACGCTGGATCACCGCGTCGACGATCTGAAGATGCAGGTTCCTGACGCGTGGCCAAACACCTTCAGGCAATCACGCTTTCTGAGCGCTGTGGATTTTGTCCAGGCAGACCGTCTTCGGCGAAAGGTGGCCGTGGAGTTTGCCCGCGTGATGAGCGAAGTGGATGTTCTGCTCGTTCCAAGCCTGCGCGACGAGTTCCTTGTCATCACCAACTTCACCGGTCAGCCATCGCTGACACTCCGCGCTGGCTTTGTAGAGGTCAACGAGGCGCGCAGCGACTGGGCTCCGGATCCTAAAAATCCAGTGCCGAAGTTCACTTCTTCCCGGAAGGTGCCGCACGGTGTCACGCTTGTGGGCCAACTCTTCCACGAGGGAACCATCGTCAGGGCAGGCATGGCGCTTGAAGCCGCCCTGGACGTTGCCGGCGAGCGCCCCCCTGGTTTCTAAAGGCGGGTGGTGTGCCCAGCTTCAGTAGGCCCCGCTGCGCCGGATCACGGCTTGCAGGGTCATCAGGAGAATGCGCAAATCCAGCAGCGGCGACCAGCGATCGATGTAGTGAAGATCGAGCTGAATGGCGGCGTCGAAATCCGTATTCGACCTTCCCGAAACCTGCCAAAGGCCTGTAATGCCGGGTTTCACGGAAAAGCGGCGCATAAGCCATGGCTCCGAAAAGCGTTCGACATCGCGAGTAGGCAAGGGACGCGGTCCAACCAGCGACATCTCCCCTTTCACGACGTTGATCAACTGGGGCAACTCGTCAAGTGACGTGCTGCGAAGGAAGGCGCCGACACGTGTGATCCTTGGATCTCGCTTGATCTTGAAGGTCGGTCCGGTCGTTTCGTTCAGGTGCTCCAGGGCAGCCTGCCGGGCTTCGGCATCCACCACCATGGACCTGAACTTGACCATGCCGAACCGTCGTTTGTTCAAGCCGAATCGCTGCTGCACGAAGAAGACCGGTCCAGGACTGGAAAGTTTAATGGCCAGCGCGATTAGCGCGAACACGGGCCAAAGCACCATCAGTCCTCCAAAGGCAAGCACGCGATCAATGATGTCCTTGATCTGCACGCGGTGGTCATGGTGAACCATCTCCATGACAACCCGATGGCTGCTGTCGTTGACCACCATCTGTTTCTTTGCAACTTCCGTCTTGAAGAGGTCCAGCGAGTACTGAATGGGAACACCGGCTCGTCCGCAGATGGCCACTATGTTTTCAACTTCGCCGAAACGGCTCTTCAGGGGCAAACCGATGACCACCTCATCCACGGGACGATGCATCAGGAGGTTCTCCAGATCGCGTACACCGCATAAGACCGGACCCATCAACTCAGTCCCCTGATGTGGATCATCATCTACGAAACCAAGCAACTGATAACGGTATTGGCGATTGCCGGGAAGGTTCAGTGCCTGCTTTCGGGCTAGGGGACCGGTGCCGCAGATAACCACGGTCCGCAAAGGGCGAAAGAGCGGCCGAATCGATTCTTCATAGGTAAGCACTGATGTGCGCGCAGTAAGTAGTAGAACGGACGCGCTGAACCAGAAAACGCCCAACTCTCGAAAAGACACGTTGTACCCGCGAGACCAGCACAGAGGAATCAGCGAGCCGGCGCACAGCAGCATGGCCACGGGAACCTTCCAGAGGAACACAGCAGCGCGACGGTTGATATGCGGCTGATACATGCCCATGAACCAGAACATTGCGCGGCACAGCAGAATTAATCCTCCTGCCATGAGCAGATGCCGAACCGAGATGCTCATGGCAAGATACGCCGCAACAGCCTGGCCCTGGCGCGCCGGTTCCTCGATTCGCGTGAGTGCGTAAGCAGCCAAGACAGCGACCTGATCAATAATCTGCACACCGGGCGTGCAAAGCCGCAAGGCAAGCGGAGAGGGTTTGGTCTGGGTGAGCGGCGCGTGTCGTGAGGCACTTCTTGCCTGTGCGCCCTCGGCGCTGCCAAGCGCGATGCTTGCGTTCGGAAAGCTGTGCACTGGTTCTTGCGTCATCGCGGCTCCACTTCGGCTGCTGGCTTTCGCTTGCAGGCAACTACCCTTCCAGCCCACGACTTGCGGCAGGCATACCCGTCTGTGGCGCGCAGTCGCGGTCACACTGCTAGATGTACCGGACTCAACCGTTCGGGCATATCAGACAAAGGTCCTCCCTCCTTTGCCTTTTGGGGGACTCAAGTATCTGCCGAACTTGCCGATGATGGAGGTGTACACCAGAACGCTTCTGTAGAGGATCTACCCTGGCCCCGAAGATGGCCCGGCGGACAGGATGCCTTCGGTGGAACACGTCAGGTCTTTGCAGGGAGTAGATTGCCGCAGATGCATGGGTATGTTTCACGAAAGTTCGGCGAGATGACCGTTGCCTATGAGCGTAAAAGGCTTGCGCACCATGCGGCGTCGATCCTCAGGTGCGGTTCAGCAGCTTCATTTGCGGGGAAGCCGGGGCAAACGAAATGAAACTGCTGCTTATGTGCTACGAATGCAGTCCGTATCGCGGGTCAGAGTGGGCTGTTGGATGGGGCAGGTTGCTGGGTGCAGCCAAGCTCGGCGAAACGCACGTGGTTACCAGCGCTGACAATTTCATACAGCTGCAGCGGGCCCGTTCTGAGGGCCTCGTGCCCCACAACGTCTTTCTGCATACGCCCGAGCCAGACGAGACGCTTCGCAGGCTGGAAAGGAAGCCGGGCGTCTTCGCATATAACTACGAGGCTTATCACCATTGGCAGAAACTGGCCTTCTCCTATGTGTTGGTGTTACACAATCGCGTGGGCTTTGCCGTTGCGCACCAAGTGAACGTGTGCACGTTTCGAGAACCTGGATATGCAGGGAATCTCGGCATTCCCTTCCTGTGGGGTCCCGTAGGTGGATCACAGAACTTCCCTCCGCGCTTTCTTTCTATGCTGCCCGCCAAAGAGGCTGTTAAGGAAGGCGTCCGCGGCGTGATGAACCGGCTTACGTTGCGCCACCCGCGGGTACGCGACGCGGCGAAGAGCGCCGCCCACCTTATCGCAGCTAACTCGACGAACCTGCGCGATTTCAAGAAGGCATTTCGGCGCGACGTAGACTTTCTGCTTGAAACCGGCATAGCCCAGGTAGCGCAGCCGGATCGTTCACGATTCCTGGAGCGCGTACAGCGTAAGGAAACCGGAGAGATGTGCGCTCCGCTTCATCTACTGTGGAGCGGTGAATTACACACGCGGAAGGCACTGCCGGTGCTGCTGCGGGCGCTCAGCCGGATTGGTCCTTCCGTGGCTTGGAAGCTGGACGTGTTAGGAGACGGGCCTATGCATGGTCCGTGGCTGAAAGAGACTGCGCGTCTCGGGCTCACCAACAGGGTTCGTTTTCTGGGGCGCCAGTCCTTCAGCGATGCTGTCGCTGAAATGCATAGTGCCCATCTGCTTTGTTTCACAAGTCTTCGCGACACAAGCGGCAACGTCATTCTGGAGGCGCTCGCGGCCGGTGTGCCGGTGATCTGCTTCGACCACCAGGGCGCAGGCGATATGGTGACTGACCATTGCGGTGTCAAGCTTCCCGTCCGTTCTCCCGGCCGGGCTTACGCCGACTGGGCAAGAACCCTTTCCACTCTCTCGAAAGACCCGGAACGTCTCCTGAGCCTGAGCTACGGCGCCACGGAGCGGGCCTGCGACTTCCTGTGGGACCGGAACCATGAGCGAATGAACGGGATTTATCGAAGACTCGCGGCCGATCCTGCCGATGCACACGAAAGGGAGACTGTGCTGGTTCCAGACGAGATCTTTGCAGAGCCGGATGCGCCTCACCGATGAACAAGGTTCCATTGCTCAAATCGAAAGAGACGCTCCAGGCGGTTTGTCTGTCCTCGGAAAGCAGACCGTTGTCGCGCATCTTGGGTAGCCTGCGTACGCGTGTGAGCGCTCGCTTCGGGTACGCGCTTGGAGATCAGGTCGTCTATAGCTTTGGCAACATGGTGGTGGCTGCCATGGTCAGCCGGCACTGCGCACAGCAGCAGTTTGGTTTGTATATCTTGACGCAGCGAACTCTGGACATTCTGATCCAGGTCTCGAACGTTGTTCTTTGGGCACCGTTCACCTTCAATCTGCCGGGTACCTGCGAACAGAACAAAGCGCGATATCAGGGCAGTGTCTTCAGTCTTCAGGTTCTGCTCTGCCTTCTTTTCACGTTGGCGATCTGGCTGGTATCGCAAAGCGTCGGCGCAGCGCATTACGCCGGCGTGTCGGGAACGTTCTTTCCGCTTGTCGCAAGCTCCGGCGGCATTTTGTTCCGAGAATTTACGCGCCGCATGTACTTCGCTTCCATGCGCTTCAAGGAGGCGTTCTGGACCGATACCGCTACAGTTGCGCTTCAAATCCTTGCCACGCTCTGGCTCTGGAAGAATGAGCGGCTGGATCTCTTCCACGTTCTGGCAGGCTTGTGTGCAGGCAGCGTGCTTGTCAGCCTGTGGTGGCTCATTCGCGAGTGGAGCGCTTTCCATGTAGAGGTCGACGCTACTTGGCGCGATCTGAGGCGCAATCTTGAAATGGGACGATGGTTTCTTGGGAGCAACATGGTCTTTCTGGCCGGATCACAATGCAATCCATGGGTTCTTGGTTCGGTGCTGGGCGGTTCCGCCGTGGGAGCCTACGCCGTCTGCGAAAGCGTCGTGAACATCCCGCGTGTCGCGTTTACCAGCATGCAGAATGTCATGGGGCCTATGCTGGCGCGTGCACAGCTTCAGGGCGGGAAGACGGGTGTGCGCGCTGCTGTTCAAAGAATGGACAGGGTCCTTCTTTTAGCTTCGCTAAGCGCGTGCCTCGGGATTTTCGGTCTTGGGCCGATCATCTCGCGTCTTGTCTTCCGCGTCCCTGTTCCAAATGCGCGGGTGATCCTCCTGGTTCTTGGTTTGAACCTGGTCGCGTACACGTCGACCCTTGCGCAGTCCTATGGGCTAACGGCGCTGGGTTGCATAGACAAAACGTTCTACGCCAATGCACTAGGCCTGATGGTGCAGGCAGGCGCCTGCATGTTTCTCATTCGACGATTTCAGGTCTCCGGTGCCGCGGCGGCCATGCTCGTTGGGAGTTGCGTGGTGCTGATTGCGCGACAGATGTTCTTCGCAAGGGCGGTGCAGACAGACATCCCCATTCCGGTAGGAGAAGCATGGGCGGGTCATGCCTGACCGGGGTTGCGAAGGACTTGTCAGCGTCATCATCCCAACATACCGGCGGCCCGCGGACGTGAGGGTTGCCGCTCTAAGTGCCTTGGCGCAAACATGGAGCGCTGTGGAGGTAGTGGTTGTTGCTGATGGGCCGGACCCGGCGACCCGTGCCGCGCTGGGCAGCCTGGACGATCGCCTGCGATACATCGAACTCCCCGAGAACCGAGGCCCTGCAGCGGCACGTAACGCGGGGGTAGCCGCCAGTCAGGGAGAATGGATCGCATTTCTGGACGATGACGATGTGATGCTGCCCCGCAAGATTGAATTGCAGATGAGCGTCGCCGACGCAAAGGCGCCGCACGAAATGATCTCCTGCCGATCAATTTATCGCCGCGGAGAGAGTGATGCTGTGTGGCCGGACCGGCCGATTGGACCCCAGGAGGATGTTGCCGACTATATTCTGCGGAGGCCTTCTTTGTGGCGCCGTCCCGGTCTTCTCTCTATCCAGAGTCTGCTGGCACACAGATCGCTTGTGGAGGCCATACCCTTTCAAGAGCACGCCGACCACGAAGACTGGGCCTGGTTACTGGAAGTTTGGCATCTGGCGGGAGGTCGCGTTCGGTTTGTCTGGGAACCGTTGGTGATTTACAGGATAGAAACGGAAACCGCTTCGAGGTCGCGCAGACTGAACTGGGCAGACTCCTTGGAATGGGCGCTGACCTACCGCGGTTGGCTCTCCGACCGTGCCTTCTGCTCCTTCCTCGCTACGAAAGTTGCGCTGAAAGCGAAGCGTGCGGGGGACTGGGCGGCTTTGAGCACCATTGCGAGAAACGTTCTGCGCAACGGATGCGGTGCCCTCGATATCGTTTTTCTGGCCGGAGTCTTTGTCCTACCCACGGAGTTTCTGCACCGCGCCTGGAAACGGTCGCTTCATTCGAAAAATGTAATCGGGCCGAGGCAGGGTGCCAGAGAGCCACTCCTCTGAAACCCGTCGCCCCTGCCGGTTCTTAGGCTTGCTCGACCTTTCCGCGCCACGAGGTCGCGGCTTCCAGAGCGCGATTGACATTCTGAATGTTCGCTACGCCTTCAGTGTGCAGCCACTGATTGAACGCGGTTTCGCCATCACGGGCAAAGATGGGGACGCCATCCTTCCATGTGGCGCGTCCACAAAGGACACCATTGAAAGCAACACCCGATTCAGCAGCCAACTCCAGAGTTTCGATGAACACAGGGTTGGAGACACCGGCTGAAAGATAGATGAACGGGAGTTCTGTCCCCGATGCGGCGTCTCGGAAGTGCTCTAAGGCTTCCGCCCGTGTATAGGCGGCCTCGCCTTTGTAGGCCTTGGTCCCTGAAACGAATGTCATATTGATGGGAACCTCGACTTTCAACACGTCGATGGCGTACTGGGGCTTGCTGAATTCCTGCATTGAGCCTTTAACGATTGCGGGCTTTTTGCGCGCATACTCGATCGAGTCCTCCTTCCCGCCAGCGGCGTCGTAGCCGACAAACTCGCAGAAGAAGGGAATGTCGAATGCGCGGCATTCCGCGCCTATGCGTTCAATGAAGGCATGCTTGATGTCGTTGATCGCCGGGGAGTCGAAAGGCGTGTAGTAGAGCAGAATTTTGATGCATGTGGCACCGGCGTCTTTCAGTCGGAGAACGCTCCAATTGTCGAGCAAATCCGGGAGGCGACCCGGTGTAGCCGCGTCGTAGCCGGTCTTCTCGTAGGCGAGCAGAAGACCTTTGCCGTGCAGGTGCTTTGTCGCAGGCAGACCGAACTCCGGATCCAGTAGGATGGCCGACGCATATTGTGTGAGCGTATCGGTGACCATGGATTTGAAGAGCTCAAGGTCGTGACCGTCTGCGGAGGCGCCGCGCGCCTGCTGCAGCGACTTCAGCAGCGATCCACGCTGGTCCATGGCAGCGGCTGCGATGACTCCTCGATCGTTCGAAACTGCGTTCAATCCCGCCAATTTGCCGGGGGTCAGCTTGATCATGTTCCCTCATCTCTGCGCATGATGGCGCATCTCAGGCAGGATTCTACACAGAGAAGACGAATCGTGTGGTCATGCTCCCCCTGCTCTTGCACTGTGATGCAGATTCAGGTCGGAACCGTTTCCGCTACGCGCCGCCCTGCCGCAGCAGTTCGGAAAGCCTTTCCGCGAGGTCAAGAATGCGGTGCAACGGGGGGAAAGCGCCAGATTCCCGCTGACGCACCGCCAACTGGGCTTCGAGGAGCAGACCGGTGAGGCAGCTTGTGAGCTGGCTGCGAAGGGATTGAAGGACGGCTGCCTGGGTGTGAGCCTCGTTCCGGGATCTACGGTGCAACGCTGCGCGGACCTGGCGGAGAATGCGTTCCGTGTCGGAAACACCATAATCGACTTCCAGAATCCAGCCGTCGGTCATCGAGGCGTAGAGGGCGTCCACACTCTCGGGGTCGGTCAGGGGCAGGCTGCCTTCGAGCAAGACGAGAGTGTAGCTCTTGCCCTGCAGCGCCTGTCGACACTGCGACCAATCCGCGACGACGTCGACCTGAGCAGGGAGCGTTCCGCGCAGGTGAGCCGCGACTTCGGAAGCTATCGGTTCGGCAGCGACGATGAGTAGGGAAGCAGGCGCCCTCGTACCTGAGTCGGAGGGAGTTGGCTGCAGGTCGAGGTCGAGTAAGCGCGTCACGGCGCTGCGTCTCCGATGCCAAATTCCTTAAGTCTGCGGTAAAGCGTGCTTTTCCCTATACCAAGGACCTTTGCTGTAAGGACTTTGTCGCCGTGGAGCTTCTTCAGGGTGGAAAGGATAGTGTTCCTTTCCGTTTCCTGCATACTGGGGAAGTTCTCCGCCATCTCCTTCACCGCGACAGTGGAGGGGTTCCTCACCTCATAGGCGAAGGCTTGTACCTGCGTACCAAGATCGCCGAGGTGGATCATGGGATTGCTTGACAGGGCACAGGCGCGCTCGATCACATTTTCCAACTCACGCACATTTCCCGCCCATTGGTATTCCTCAAGGAAGTGATTTGCTTCGTCCGAGAAACCAAAGGCGATTCCATGTTCACGGGCCTGTCGCCTGAGGAAATGGTCGGCCAGCAGAAGTACATCGGCAGATCGTTTGCGCAGGGGCGGGACTTCGATTTTTACGATGTTCAGGCGGTAGTACAGGTCCTTGCGGAAGCGGCCACTCTCGACCATGGCCTGCAGATTTTTGCTCGAGCCGGCGAGAACACGCGCCTGGAAGGGCACAGAAGCGTTCGTGCCCCCGAAGATAGTCAGCCGTCTCTCCTCCAGAGCCCGCACCAGCCTCGCCTGAAGGGGTAGGGAGAGGCGGCTCACTTCATCGAAATACAGGGTGCCTTGTCCAGCCGCAGCGAGCAGGCCCTGCCTGGTACGGTTTGTTGCAACATCCGACTCAATCGACCCAAAGATGTCGCGTTCCAGGAGATCGGGTGCCAGGGGTGAGCAATCGACGGGGATAAACGGCGCCAGGGCTACAGGCCCATTGGCATGAATGGCCCTTGCGACGGCCTCCTTTCCGGTGCCCTCTTCCCCCAGGATCAGGACCGGGTGCCGTGTGGAAGCCACTTTGGCGACAAGGCGGAAGACCTTCTGCATTTCTGGAGAAGCGCCGATCAGTTTGCCGAAACCTGAGCCGGCGGCAAGCCGGTCACGCAGCTCGCGGCTGGACCGGGCTTGCTTGTGTTGCTCCTCCGCGGCCTCGAGGACCGTGACGAACCGGTCCAGTTCAAAGGGCTTGTGCAGGAAGTCGAAGGCGCCGCTGCGCATGAGACCGACCGCGAGTCCAATGGTGGCCTGTGCGGTCATCACCACAACCGAGGCGCGAGGCTGAATGGCACGGATGTGGTCGAAGAGTTCGGAGCCCTGTCCTCCGGGCAGATGCAGGTCGAGAAAAATGACTTCGAAAGATGCTGTTTCCACAAGCGCGCGCGCTTCGGGCACAGAGCCAGCGGTGGTGACCTTGCAACCCGCACTGACCGACAACTCAGCGCATACGTTCCGCATGGAGGGATCGTCTTCAACTAAGAGGACATGCAGGCCTCCTGTCCGTATGCTGCGGATGCTGTCAGCGTCGACCGGCTCAAGTCCACGGCTCGGGGGCAGTGGAGAGCTTGGTGGCGCGAAGACCTGCAGGGGCTGCGTACCCATAGCGCCAGCTAAACACGATGGGGAGGGTGGAGGGAACACAGCTTAAGTTGCAGATGCATGGAGGCGCAATTTTCGCTGCGGAAACCCGCCCGTGAGCCGTGGCACGCCTGCCTATAATCAAGGGGATGCCTTCTGATCTTGAACTCCCCCGCGGCGACGGCCGTAGTCCGATCACGGCGCGCACCTTGCGCCTGACACCACACTTTGTTGCTACCGCGGAAGGATCTGTGCTGATCGAGGCCGGGCACACGCGCGTTCTCTGCAACGCAAGCATCGAGAACACGCTTCCGGGCTGGCTCCGCAACTCCGGCCGCGGCTGGGTAACGGCCGAATACGGCATGCTGCCGCGGGCGACCCTGACCCGCACTCCGCGGGAGAGCGAGCGCGGAAAAGTGACCGGGCGCACCCATGAGATCCAGCGCCTGATTGGCCGCAGCCTGCGATCCGTGATCGATATGAAGCTGCTCGGCGAGCGTACCGTCATTCTGGATTGCGACGTACTGCAGGCCGACGGCGGCACCCGCACCGCGGCCATCACGGGCGCGTGCACGGCGCTTGCCCTCGCGCTGGGCAAGCTGGTGGAGGCGGGCACGCTGAAGCAAAGTCCGCTGCGGGAGATGGTGGCCGCCACCTCCGTGGGCATCGTAGACGGCCGTGTTCTGCTGGACCTGAACTATGAAGAAGACAGCCGTGCCGAGGTCGACATGAACGTGGTAATGACCGCGTCAGGCGGTCTGGTAGAGACGCAGGCGACGGCGGAGCGCGACACCTATTCGCGGGCGCAACTTACCGCTATGCTGGACGCTGCCGAAGCCGGCATCCGCGATCTGCTAAAAGCTCAGGAGGCTTGTCTTCAGGCAGCACAATAGGAGACCTTGCTATGTCGTGCCATCACTTTGACAGTTTGAAGGCGGTCCATCGGTCCTCGCCGGGGTGCGAGGAGTGCACCCGGATGGGAGACACCTGGGTGCATCTTCGCGA
>CAZZWG010000037.1:0-2200 GCA_964657685.1 Verrucomicrobia bacterium Tous-C9LFEB
CAGTTCCTGCCCGCCGACAAGCCCCGCTATGTCATGGGTGTCGGTTACCCGGACGAAATTGAGGAGTATGCCCGGATGGGTGTGGACATGATGGATTGCGTGCTGCCGACGCGGGCGGGGCGGCATGGCCTTCTGTTTGTGCGTGAAGATCCGAGAGACCGCCGCAGCCCGGTATTGCGCGTGAACATCAAGAAGGCGGAAAACAGCGAAGACCAGCGTCCGCCCGATGAGGGTTGCGGCTGCCTGGTTTGCCGTCGTTACACGCGCGCCTACCTTCGGCATCTCTATGCGAGCGGCGAACCCCTCGGGGCTATGCTGAACTCCATCCACAATCTTGCCTTCTATCTGGAAACCATGACGCGAGTGCGCGCCGAACTCGCGGGGACCGGCTCCACCCTCGAAACGGCCGTGGTGTAGCTGGGCCGGAGCCGCCTCCGGAGACAGCCCCTTCCTTGCGTACCGGAAGGCATCTGCCTGCGTCCAACATCTGTCTTCGGAGGAGCGTTCATGAAGCTCGGCCTGCGAGCTTTGTTTCTGATACTGGCATGGTCAGCCTTCGTCTCTCCCGCTGCCCGGGCGCAGGAGGGAGGGCTCACGCAGGGCGCGCCTCCTCCACCGCCGCCACCCGCTCCCACGGGCTACCCCGTCACCGGCCGCGTCACCTGCGCTGACACCCAGCATGCCGCGCGCTTCGCCCAGGTCACCCTGATCGGCGCGGCAGATTCGGAAGGCGGCTTCCGCGGGGGCGGACGCCTCTCCGCGCGCACGGACCTGGACGGCAACTTCGTCATGCCGGCCGTCTCCCCGGGTGACTACTACGTCACCGCCTCCATGACCGGCTATGTCAATACGGCCACCCTCGTCCAAAACGCTCTCAGCGCGGGTGGCGATCCCGGGCCTGCGCTCGCCGGGGTCCCGCTGGTTCACGTGGGCGCAGGGGGCGGCACCACGGCCCTGAGCCTGCAGCGCGGCGGGGTGATTGCCGGCGCGGTGCAGTGGGACGACGGCTCGCCCGCGGCGGGGATCGGCGTCAGCGCGCAACCAGTCCCGGCGAGCAGCGCCGCGGGCGTGACCTCCACGACTCTCGCGCAACTTCCTGCCACGGGCCGCGGCCCGGGAGGCGGCTTCAACGGCAGCTTCGCGGGCAGCCAGACCGACGACCGCGGCCACTTTCGGTTGAGCGGCCTCGCACCCGGAAGCTACTATCTGCGGGCAAGCGTGCAGGCGCCCGCGCCCGTGCAGGGAACCGAGCGCAGCTTCGGCCGCCTCTTGACCCTCTCCGTGTACGCCCCGGATAAAGTCCGCCGGACAGACGCTACGCCGATTGTTCTTGCCGCTGGCGAGGAGCGCAACGACGTGAACGTTCTCCTGGGGCTCGCGGCGCTCCACAACGTCTCCGGCATTGTGAGTGCCAGCAGCGCGTCGGTCCACTCCGGCACGGTCAACCTGACAGACCAAACGGACAGCACCTTGAACCGTACCGGCACGATCGCCCCAGACGGCAGCTTCGTTGTGCCCTACGTGCCTGCGGGCAACTACACCCTGCGGGTAAACGCCAGTTCGCAGGCAGCCTCCTTCGGGCGTGGTGGAATATCCTCTGACCCCGGCGTGCGCTTCAGCCCCGTCCAGGCATCGGTTACGGTCGCCGATACCGATCTCACCGGCATCGCCGTCACGGTCACGCCTGCCACTTCTTCGCCATAATTGCTGCGGCGACGTGCCCGCAACCTTGACAGGCTGGCCCGCAACCCCGATGCTGAAAGCTTAGGTACGCGTTGCCTGGCCCCGGAACTCCTGCGGCCGGGCCGTGTTCTGCCCAGAGGCAGGCCATGGTCGGTGACGGCTCCTACTGATTCCGTCGGAGAAGGGTTCCTGGTGCGCTGTGTCGCGTCGGAGCATGATGTGTGGAAGTGACCATAGGATTATCGACGCTGGCGTTTTGGGTGCTGGCCGCGGGCGGCGCGGGCGGAGGCATTCTCAGCTCCATCACCGGCCTGCCGCTGCTGCTGCTCATGTTTGCAGCCATGTATTTTTTGCTGATCGCCCCCAACCAGAAAAAGCAGAAACAATGGCAGAGTCAGCTCTCGGCACTCAAGCCGGGCGACCGCGTCACCACCACCGGCGGCATCCGCGGAACCATCGTGACCATGAAGGATGATTCGCTGGTGATTCGTACGCAGCCGGACGGCGTCAAGCTGGA
>CAZZWG010000037.1:2300-8998 GCA_964657685.1 Verrucomicrobia bacterium Tous-C9LFEB
ATGACCATGAAGCAGGCCGCCATCCGCGATACCGAAGCCCGCACGCTGCAGCAGTCCATCGAAACCATCCGTCAGCGCGTGGACTCGCTCGGCGTCTCCGAACCGGTTATTGAGCAGTACGGCCTGGGCGACAACCAGATACTCGTACAGCTCCCCGGCGTCGACGACCCCGCCCGCGTCGAAAGCATCATCCAGTCCACCGCCAAGCTGGAAATCCACGAGGTCGTCAACAGCTATCCCGACCCGCAGCAGGCCCTGACCGCGCTCAATGGCGTGGTGCCCCCGGATCAAGAGATTGTTCCAGGTGTCGGCGCGCCGGGTACGCCCGATCGTGCCTGGGTCCTGAAGCGGGCTGCTGTCGTCCAGGGTCCTGACTTCCGCGACGCGACCCCCTCGCAGGATGAAAACGGCCGCCCCGACATCGGCTTCACCCTCACCACCGAGGCCGGCGACCGCTTCTTCAAATACACCGACGCCAACAAGGGCACCGGCCAGATGGCGATCGTGCTTGAGAACAAAGTGCGCGAGGTCGCCACCATCGAGAGCGCCATCCGCGACCAGGGACGCATCACCGGTGGCTTCAGCCAGCAGCAGGCCCAGGACCTCAGCATGATGCTCCGCACCGGCTCGCTCCCGGCGTCGATCAAGTACCTCGAAACCCGCACAGTCGGCCCGTCGCTCGGCGCCGCCAGCATTCACCAGGGCGTCGTCGCCGCCGTCGCCGGCATGCTCGCCGTCATGGCCTTCATGCTGATCTACTACCGCGGGGCCGGGATCAATGCCGACCTCGCTTTGCTCCTGAACCTGGTCATTCTGCTTGGCTTCATGGGCTTCAGCCATGCCACGCTGACGCTGCCGGGCATCGCGGGCGTCATCCTGACCATCGGTATGGGCGTCGACTCCAACGTGCTCATCTTCGAACGCATCCGCGAAGAATTGCGCTTGGGCAAGACCTCCGCGACCGCCATTCAGGACGGCTTTGCCCATGCCTGGATCACCATCATCGACACCCACATCACCACCATCGTCTCCGCCGGCATTTTGTTCATCTTCGGCACAGGCCCGGTGAAAGGTTTCGCGGTCACCCTGGTTTTCGGTCTGCTTGCCAACCTGTTTACCGCTGTTTTCGTCTCGCGCGTCATCTTCGACTGGCTTCTCACCAGGCGCGAGCGTGGCGCGGCGTTGTCGATTTAATCTTTTCGTTTCTTTGTTGTCATTCCCGCAGGGAATCTGCGTTCAGCCGGCGCCATCGCCGCGCAAAGGATAGAGCAATCACGTGGAACTGTTTCGCGAGGTAAAGGTCGACTGGCTGGGACGAAAGTGGTATTTCCTGGCCTTCTCACTCGTTTTTTCAATAGCCGGCATCTTCAGCATGCTGTTCTGGCATGGCATCCCGCTGGGTGTGGATTTCCGCGGCGGCACCCAGGTGACGGTGCACTTTGATTCCCGGCCCAACGAGGACCATGTCCGTGCGGCGCTCGCGTCGGCCGGTGTCCGCGACTTCCGCACCCAGGCCATCTCGGCGGCCAACGGCAGCGGGAACGTCGGCGCGGCCAACAACGAGATCATCAGCCTCCCGCAGTCCACCGCCCAGGACACCGCCCATGACCAGGGCCGCGCCGAGGTAGAGAACGCCCTCCGCGCCAACTACCATGACTCCGCCTTCTCCGTGCAGGCCGTTGACATCGTCGGCCCTACCGCCGGCAAGCAGCTGCAGCGCCAGGCCTGGCTCGCCACGGTCTATTCACTTATCGGTATGTTGATCTATCTCTGGTTCCGCTTTGAGCTCATCTACGGCGTGGCAGCCGTGGTCGCCGTCTTCCATGACACGCTCATCACCGTCGGCGCCTTCTCCCTGACCAACCAGGAGATCACGCTCACCGTCATCGCGGCCATCCTGACCCTGATTGGCTACTCCATGAACGATACGATCGTCGTGTTCGATCGCATCCGCGAGAATCTCGCCCTCAGCCGGCGCGAATCGCTCTCGCAGGTCGTCAATCGCTCCATCAACCAGACGCTGAGCCGAACCGTCCTCACCTCAGGCCTTACTTTCCTCACCGTTCTCAGCCTTCTCCTCTTTGGCGGCGAGGTGCTCCATGGCTTCTCCTTCGCGCTGGTCATCGGCATCCTCATTGGCACGTACTCCTCCATCGCCGTCGCGGCGCCCATGCTGGTGGCGTACCAGGACTGGCGCAGCAGCCGCGGCAAGCGGGCCGCACTGCCGGCAGCCCGTGTCGTCCGGCGCTGAGCATACGTTCGAGGAAACTGACGACGAACGGCGTCCCGCGGGGCGCCGTTGCTCGTTTGGGCTCTCCCCAGGGAAGGGGATTGCGCTCACCCCGCGTTTTATGAATTTCTCGGGAACAAATGAAATGACCCCGGTGTCTAAGCCATCAAGCTGCGCTCGCAAGCCCCGAGGTTGCTCTCATGTTCGAAGACTCCCTGGTTGAATCAACCGGCAGGATCCAAAGCAAGTCGAAGTACTGGATGATCGTCACGTTTGGGATCAACGGTGCCATTCTTGCTACGCTGATCCTGATTCCACTCTTGTACCCGGAGGCGTTGCCGAAGAATTCGCTGACGGCATCGTTGACGGCGCCTCCACCCCCGCCCCCGGTGCAGACGCAGGTTCCTCATGCGGCCGCAGCCGCTCCGTCGGAGATCGACCAGACGCTGCGCGCGCCTGCCAAGATCCCCAAGAACATCAACATGATGAAGGACACCGGGCCGCCGCCACCTCCAGGATCCGCCTCGGCTGATCTGAACAGCGGCGCTGCCGGTAACCCTGCTTCGTTGTTCGGCAGCCCCACAGGGACAGGTTCGGGAACCGGCGCGGCGGTCGTTGCCGCGAAGCCCAAGGGTCCCGTCCGCATCTCGAGCGGTGTGGTCGCCGGTAACAAGATTTCTGGTCCCACCCCCGTATACCCGGCCATTGCGCGGTCTGCTCGTCTGAGCGGCGCGGTGACCCTGAGCGCGGTGATCTCGAAGACTGGAACGATTGAAAACCTCACCGTGGTAAGCGGACCGGCGATGTTGACCGGTGCGGCGATCGACGCGGTGAAGCAGTGGCGGTACAAGCCCTACATCCTCAATGGCGAGCCGACGGAAGTCAGCACGACCATCACCGTGAACTTCAACCTCAACAGCGGCGGCTAGCTCCCATCTAGCTCGTGCGCGTACGTTACCCCCCTGCCTGGGGGATGGGTTACCACCCCCAGGCAAGGTTAGTCTCACCTTCAGCAACGATCGACAGCGATCCCGATCACTCTGAGCTCTTCCTGACAGCCTCGCTGTCGTTGCCTCGTCTCGCGTTGTGCCGCAATACGGTACATCCGGTACCACTAAGTAACCACTCGCACCCTGTGATCAGGAGGAGTTAGTCCGTGATTCTCGCCCACCTTGCCCATTCCGCCCACGTCTCCCTCGCGCCCCTTGCCATGTTCTTCCAGGATGCCCCTGCCGGCGAAGTCGGTTTCAGCCCGATGCAGATGTGGGGCCACATGGGCCTCTTCGCCAAGGCTATCGTCATCATCCTCTTCATCATGTCGATCTGGTCGCTGGCCGTCATCATTGACCGCGCCATCTACTTCTCGGCGGCCCGCAAGCAGTCGCGTGAGTTCGCCCCGCGCGTCGCCAACGCCCTCAAGGAAGGCCGCCTGGATGAGGCGATCAAGGTTGCCGACAAGTCCAAGAAGTCCCACCTTGCTGAGGTCGTCACCGCCGGTCTGACCGAGTTCCGCTCCTTCGGTTCGGGCGGCGCGATCACCGAAGAGCAGGTCGAGAGCTCCAAGCGCGCCCTCGAGCGTTCTGAGGCGATCGTTCACTCCAAGCTGAAGAAGGGCCTCGGCGGTCTCGCCACCATCGGTTCCACCGCACCCTTTATCGGTCTGCTTGGCACCGTGATGGGCATTCTGAACGCCTTCCAGTCGATTGCCAGCTCGAAGGCAACCGGTATCGGCGCCGTCGCCGGCGGTATTTCGGAGGCCCTCGTCACCACCGCCTTCGGTCTCCTCGTCGCCATCCCCGCCGTCATGCTCTTCAACTACTTCACCAACAAGGTGGAAGCGTTCGACGTAGAGATGGACAACAGCTCCTCGGAGCTCGTCGACTACTTCATCAAGCAGTCGCACCGCTAGGCTGTGTGAAGTCTGCCGGGTATACGCGTACCCCGCGTGTACCCGGCGCAGGAACGGCAGATGAGACAAGCTGCCAGGCCGGAGACCAGATCCGGATGGAGACAACGCAATGGCAATTTCGAAGCGGGACGAAGGAAAGAAAGTCAACTCCGACATCAACGTCACCCCTATGGTGGACGTGATGCTCGTGCTGTTGATCATCTTTATGGTCGTCACCCCCATGCTGAACAACAAAGTGAACGTGGACCTGCCCGTCGTCACGGCGGCGACGATCATGGATAACGCCAACAAGGAAGACGCAATCAACGTGGCGGTCACCCGCGACGGCGGCTTGTTCGTCGGCGGCGACCGGGTCACCAAAGACGCTATCGGGCAAAAGGTCGCTGATCTTGAAGCCAAGAAGACGAACCCGAGCGATGATCACGCCGTGTACTTCCGGGCAGACACGCGCGCCAACTACGGAGCCGTGATGGATGCCATCGATGGTCTTCGCACCGGCGGCGTCAGCCAACTCAATCTGTTGACTGATTCAGTCAACGAGAATCACTAGGACCATGCTGGCACGCGGTAACGCTGGCCTGCTTGGTTTTGGGATTCAGCCCACGCTGGATTCCAGGAGGTAGCAAGATGGGAATGAGTGGAGGCGGCGGCGGTGGATCGGTCGCCAGCATCAATGTAACCCCGCTGATCGATGTACTTCTGGTATTGCTGATCATCTTCATGGTCATCGTGCCGAACAACCCCAAGGGTCTCGAGGCGCTGGTTCCCCAGCCCCCGAAAAAGAAAACCGTCGATCCGCCCCCGAACCAGCGCACGATTGTGGTGCAGGTGGCGCCCGCCGGCAACGGACAACTGTCCTACAAGATCAACGAAACCCCTTTCAACCGTCAGGACCTCACGTCGGAGCTGCAGAAGATCTTCTCCATCCGGCAGGAGAAAGTGATGTTCGTCAAAGGTGATCCAAAACTCGATTTCGGCGCCATCGCCCAGGTCATCGGCTACGGCCATGCTGCAGATGTGACCAACATCGGCATCATGACACCGCAGGTAGAAGCCGGCAACTAAGGTCATCGCAGAAACAAGGCACGCGCGGGCGGTGGATCATCCACCGCCCGCATGCTTTTGCACCCAGGCAAACTGCTACTCTCGCTGCATGCGCCTGTTTGCGGCTCTGCCACTTTCGCCAGAGTGCGTCGAGCGACTCACAAAGTTCCGCCTCCGCTGGAATCTGCCCCAGGATGGCCTGCGGTGGTCACCGCCGGAACAGTGGCACATCACCTTAGGTTTCTTCGGTGACCTCGAGGAGAGCTACGTACACTGCCTCGAGCGACGCCTGCAACAACTCACCACCCCCGCTCCGGTGCTCATCTTCGAAGGCCTCGACCTCTTCGCGGCAAAAGGAATCCTGGTCGCGGCCATCTGCCCGTCCACGGCGCTCTCGCGGCTTCACGAGGAAGTCGCCGACTGCGGCAAGGCCTGCCACATACCGATCGATTCGCGCCCGTTCCGGCCCCATGTCACCCTTGCTCGCAGCAAAGGGAAGAAGGGAAACGCTTCTCTGCAGCAGCTCGCCAAACCCCAATTGCCGACACTTGGACCGGAACTCCGCTGGACGGCCGACGAGTGTCTTTTCCTGGAGAGTCTTCTTCGTCCGCAAGGGGCCGAGTACATCATCCGCTCACGGGTAAAACTTGCCGGGGGAGCGCCGCCACCGATGATCTCCGGCTAAGACGGACCAAAAACTCCACCCCAAAAACGAGGGGGCCGATCAAGTTCATCTCCAGCATCCGGGCTCGGGAGCCAGGCTTCCATGCGCCGTCAGTTGTGCCGTGAGTGCTTGGAAGGCGGCATGTTGAGCGGGCGCTCGTCGCTGGCGACCACCAGGCAGTCCCGGCCCTCTGCCTTGGCGCAGTACATCATGCTGTCCGCGGCACGGATGATGCTGTGAAGATCGCTACCATCCTGCGGATAGGTTGCCAGCCCAAAACTTGCGGTCACCCGGAGGGACAAACCCTCACCCGTCAACAGGTCCGTGCCGCGCATGCGTTCACGAAGGGCAGCGGCAGCCTCCGTGGCCTCCGGTTTGTCGAGTCCATGCAAGAGAGCGACAAATTCGTCGCCTCCGTAGCGAAACGCCGAATGAGCCGGTCCAAGCGCCTTCCGGATCAGCAGACCCGTCTCCGCCAGAAGCCGGGATCCGACCAGATGACCGTACGTGTCGTTGATGCTTTTGAACCGGTCGAGATCAAAGAAAAGCAGGCTGAAGTGCGTAACCGACGGCACCAGCGAGGGTTTCACCGCCGCCGTCATCTCCTGCTCGAGCCGGGTATACAGATAGCGGGCGTTGTACAACCCCGTGCAGTCGTCCGTGATGGAGAGGCGATGAACAAGGTTGACCTGACGGGCGTTCTCAAGCGCAATCGCAGCGTAGTCGCAAAGCACACGCAGAAACGAGAGCGAACTCCCCGGCAGCAGATCAAGTTTACTGTTGTGCAGCTGCAGCACGCCCAGCGTTCGTCCGCCATGGCGCAGCGGAAGGCACGCAATGGAGTGCAGGTT
>CAZZWG010000037.1:9098-18620 GCA_964657685.1 Verrucomicrobia bacterium Tous-C9LFEB
TTCGCCGTCAGTGCCTGGGCGACCTCATGAAAGATCCGTAGCTCATCCGAGCCCGGACCCTTGCCCCCGTGCACTGTCGATCTGGAACTGAGAAAATTCACGTTGAGGCCGAAGATCGCTTTCTGGAATCGATCGGATTCAGCATACCCCCTGTTGAAACTCGGTCAGAGGGACAGACAAACCTTTGACTAACTTCAACACGACCTCGAGTATGGCACAGCAGATACGCCACATCCTCCTGCACAAAGGTTGTAGGACGGGCGGTGATCGGAGTTCTACCCGCCGATATGCACCATACTTCGTGAAGGCTTCAGAAACCCCGGCTCGCCAATGTGGTGCCTGGCCTCCTTGCGCTCCACGATCCCTCGTATCCGCTCAAGAAGCTGCAGGTCGCTCTCACCCCGTTGAAGAGGTCCTGCAAGATCATGGTCGGTCTGCGAGAAGAGGCAGGTGCGGACCTTGCCATCCGAGGTAAGCCGGATACGGCTGCAATGGCCGCAAAAGGGATGTGACACGGGTGCAATGATGCCAATCTCCCCCACACCGTCGTCGAAGGTATAGCGCCGGGCCGTCTCGGAAAGCTGATTCGGCGGAAGGCTGACAAGAGGACGCACCCGGTTCAGACGCTCGACAATTTCGTCCAGCCGCACGACAACTTCCGGGGTCCAGACCCTGTCTTCTTCCAGCGGCATGAATTCAATAAAGCGGAGAATAATGCCCTCAGTCCGCGAGAACTCCGCAAAGGCCTCAATCTGATCGTCATTGAAGCCGCGCAGAAGGACCGCGTTGACCTTCACCGGTCCCAGCCCCGCATCCTGAGCCGCCCGAATTCCGTCACGGACGCGTTGAAAGCTGTTCGGTACCCGCGTGATCCGCGCAAAGGTCTCAGGATCGACGGCGTCCATGCTGACCGTGACCCGCGTCAGACCGGCCGCCTTCAGATCCCGCGCGATCGGAGCAAGCATGTGCCCATTCGTGGTGATCGCCAGGTCCAGCCGCTCCTCCGGAGCAAACGCCGGGCGCAGACGAGCTGTTTCGCGGATCAGATCCAGCAGACCGCGACGCAGCAGCGGCTCCCCCCCGGTGAAGCGAACTTTCTCCACGCCCAGCGACACAAACAGGCGCAACATGCGGGCATACTCCGCGATCGAAAGCTCTCCCAGAGTCTCCGCCCCGTTACCTGTGCGGCAATAGACACAGCGGAAGTTGCACCGGTCCGTTACCGAAACCCGCAGATCCGTGATCATCCGTCCATGCTTGTCGCGCAGCCGCTGGTCCAGCCCTTCGGGCTCCGCGGCGTGGCTTATCTTCCCGTCCTGAAACAAGGGAAAGGGGGAGACAGCCGGTAGAACTGGGGTGTGGGTCGCCATAAGACTTCAGGGATTGGATGCAAGCGTAGCAGGACCGCTTCGTCCGCCGGCGCTAAATCCAGTTTCCTCGATGGATGGCGGGGAAGTTGCCAGGTTCCGTTGAGCCGAGATTGGCGCCACGATGTACAGAGACCTGAAACAAGACAGTCTGTTCTGCCGGCCTCAGCGGCAGACCCTAGATGCCGACGCCAAACTCAATATCCTGGGCGACACGCCGGCTGTTCTCGCCGGAGTGGGAGTACAGGTCATAGGGGGTTCGACGATGGAACTTGTAACGTTGCCGGAGTTCGCGCCCAACGGCAACGCCCACCGCCAATACCGTGATTCCAGCGGAGACGAGGCCCACGTTGCGCAGCACAACGCGGCTCTCTGCGGCGGCGTAGTCAAGGGTATCTTCGACTCCGTGCCGTAGTTTGCGAAAGGAACGGGACAGCTTCATGCGATGCATCATAGCGCAGCCTGACAGTGGGTGGGTAACCCACAAGTGACAACCTCAACAACCATCCGTGGGACGTCGCACAACGGAATGGGTTAGCTGCCTGAAGGCGCTCCGCTTGCCGCGGGAGCAGGCGTACTGGGCGCCGGAGCCGCCGGCTTGCTGTCCCCACCGGCCGCCGGCGCCGAAGCCGCGGAGTCTCCGGAGCCCGCTGCCGGCGTCGCCCCTTCCCCCGAACCGGCGGCGGCCGGCGGCTTTGCCGAGGAATACAGGTCCTTGTACCACCCTGCGCCCTTGAACTGAATCGCCGGAGCCGTAATCGTCTGCTGCAACTCCCCTCCACACTGCGGGCAAACCGTCAGGGGAGCGTCGGAAAACTTCTGAATCTTTTCCAGGCGGCGATGGCACTGCTGACATTCGTACTCTATGAGCGGCATTGACTTCCTATCCTCGCGGAGCCTTCTCCACATTGCCTGACAAGCCCCAACAGGGGTCCATCCAAGGCGTCCTGCTTGCTTTTCAGGTAGAGAGATCCAGTGGCCTTCGTAATCTGCCGAAGCCGGGCTTCACTGGTACAGGGTATCAAAAAGCCGGGTCGTCACCGGGTAGCACTCACACGCGGTGTCCATCAGCGCTGCGCGGTCGGTGATCGTCACCAGCCCGCGCCGGTATTCGATCAGTCCGCTGCGCTGCAGGGCTCCCGCAGCCAGCGTTACCGTGGACCGGCGCGCGCCGATCATCTGGGCAAGTAGCTCCTGGGTCAGCAGCATGGAGTTGGCATTCAAACGATCGGCGACCATCAGCATCCACCGGGCCAGGCGCTCCTCCACATCATGCAGCCGGTTGCAGGCCGCCAGTTGCGAAGTCATGAAGCACTGGTACTGCACAAAGCGGAGCACCATCTCCCGTAGCGCCGGCCGCCTGCTCATCTCTTCGCGAAAACGCTTGAAGTCCATCCGCAGTGCCGTGCCTTCCACCTGCATAAAGGCTTCGGAATCGGTCGTCATGGGCCCGAGGATGTGAAAAGCCTCCGCAAACCCCTCACGCCCTGTAATCCCCACCTCCACAGCGTCACCCCCCGGCAACGTAGAGACAGAAGACGCAATCCCGGAAGTCATGAAGTGAACGTAACGAGGAGTCTCCCCCTCACCAAAGAGGGATGCCCGCAGCGGCATAGGCACAGGCTGAAGAAGGGCCAGAACCTCGTTCCGCTCTTCACGCGGCAAAGCGTCGATCAGCCGATTTGTTAGTGGTATTCCCAAAACGCTCATCCCGAGTTTCGTTCGCAAGGGATCAGCGCACAGCGGAACCGCGCCAATTGCGAGAGACAGGAACTCCTCTGCCTGACAAAACAATAGAAGGAAAGGACAGTTCAGACTGTTAGGCGGCTTACGCTCCGCGGGAGTTTGTTTCCGGGCCCTGACGCCCCTGCATCTCCCACTCACATCCCATCCGCAGACGCACGGAACCGTGCAAGCACCAGAGTGTGGTAGAGTCAGGCCATACTTATGTCAGCTAGCTAACATAAGAAAAGCTGCTCTCGCAGCACGCACGCCGTAGTAGGCCCAGCGATGGAAGGCCCTGCCCGAGTCAAGGATCGCCTTCGACTCCCGTTACCGCCCCAGACACCGCTCGTTCAGAGGAGGTGGACTTGGAACGCATTGTGGATCGTACGATCAGAGATGAGTGCATGGCAATCGACGGGAAGTTGTTCCAGGGGTGCACACTGGATTGCTGCATCCTGGAATATAGTGGCGGCCCGGTCGTCTTCGAGCACACCGTCATCCGCAGATGCCGCTACGTGTTCTTCGGCCCTGCGCGGGGTACGGTGCATTTCCTGCAGAATGTCGGTTTGCTGGTGGGCGACACGTCGCTCTGGGCAGAGTTTCCCGAATCCGTGAACTGATCGGGAGCGTGCATCGCCCTCTCAGGCGATGTAGCAGGTGTCGAACTCGGCGTAGTTGTCCAGGTGTTCTTTGATCACGCCATAGCACTCGCAAGACCGTCTTTTCAGCCCTTCCACGTCGACGATCGTCACAACACCCCGGGTATATTCAATCAATCCCTCCTGGCGCAGAATGCCTGCCGCAAGCGTGACCGTCGGGCGAGCCGTTCCCAGCATGTCGCCGAGCAGCTCCTGCGAGAGCCTCAGAACGTTCGTGTTCGCCCGGTCAGCGCAGATCAGCAGCCAGCGCGCGAGCCGCTGCTCCGCCGAGTGCTTGGCATTGCACCCGGCCGATTGCATAGCCTGAAGCAGTTGCGCTTGAACATACCGCAAGGCCAGATCCTGAAAGGCGTCGCCCCGCTTGAACTCAGCCTCGGCCACCTCTCGGGAGCAGCTGAACCCACGCCCCGCAATCTGGGTGTACACGCGATTCAGAGCGCGCTTGGTCCCCATCAGCGCCGACACGCCGACGACACTTTCGTAGCCAAACAGGCTCACCTCCACCTGGTCGCCGTCGTGGAAAGTGGTAGTCATCGAAGCCACACCCTCTTCGATGAAGTAGAGGCGCTCGATGGATTTTCCTGGAAACTCAAGTTCGTGCAGAAGAATGAAACTGTCCGGCCGCAGACGAAGGCGATGGATCGCGTCAGGCCCAAGATGCTTCAGAAGCGTATTGCGAAACATGCTCACGTGCGGCCCTCTTTCCGGTGGACCGCCCTCAGTATGCGCCTTCTCGAACCCATTAGCGAACACTTTGAAAGAAGGGAACCGCGAGTGACCTCTATTGCACACCAGCTCCTGTCGACGGAAAACTATCAATCTTCGGCGTGACCTTCGGCGTTGTTGTAGCGGCCTCCCCCGTGTCGTTGACGACGTGTGTGATCTCGCCAAGGTTATCGAGCGCCACCGTGATCATGTGTTCAAAACGAACCGTTGGCAAGGCCGGTGTCTCGATCGCATGGCTCAGCGTCACGTCCGGGTGACGGAAGACACTGTAGACGCCCAGCCCCCACGCTTGATGGTCCTTCACGCTTTCGCCAACCTTGTACGAGGCCCAGCCCTTCACACCAGGGGCAGAGGTCCAACTCGGCTGGGTCGGCGGATCATAAGGAATCTCCGACTGGTAGAAATAGGTCCGCCCTCGCTCGCCATTCCACACCACCTGGAACTGCTGGTGATGCTCCACAAAAAGCCCGTAGATCGTTACATCACTGCCGTTCACCACAAGGCCGTTCCTGCTGACGTTGCTGTCCCAGCCAACGCCCTCACCGTGATCCGCGCGCCAGATCCAGGTATGGTCCACGAGCACGTCGTTGCTGTTGATCAGCAGGTTGCCATCGACCTTTCCCACCGCTGCCCCACCCACGCGAAAGAACACATCGCTCAGCAGCGTAGGGTTTGCTGTATGGCGCGTCTTTGTCACCGCGTCGCCTACCTGCAACAGCATCGGTGAGAGCGCCTCCCCCGCGTCAAACAGCAGTCCTGCCACGCTCACGCCATCGACATCCGCAACCGTCATCGCCGCCGTGCCATGCGTGGGATGCAGCGTCGCAAAGCCAAGGCCGAGCACGACGGCATTCGGCCGCGTGACCCGCAGCGGCTCCGCCAGATCATAGGTTCCCGGCGTGAGTAGCAGATCCTTGCCGGCGCGCAGCGCAGCGTTGATGCTGGCTGCAGTGTCTTTCGCGGGGTCTGCAATGTAGAAGTGCGGCAGCGGCACCCATCGTCCGGGAGTCTTGCCCTGCCCCCACGTGATGCCCGCGCTCGTTTTCGCAAGGGCTGGCACAACCACGCCGTATTCACCCTTCCCGCGATCTGAAAGAAACGGCTTCTCGCGCACGACCGGGGTCTCTTCAACCTTCGTATAGGGTGGGCTCGGCCACTCACCAGCCGGCGCGTTCTTCGCCCCGACGAAGACCATGTTCCAGTTCGATCCCGTCCAGCTCTTCCACTCCACGTTGCGCGAAATCCATTGCTGCTGCGAACCGGAATCCACATTGCCGTCCACCTTCGTGTCGGACATCCATCCGCCGCTCGCCCAGCCGCGATGCTGGTGCAGCACCATGTCGCCCAGCACGTGCATGCGGCGGAACGCGACGGCCTGCGACACGGCCCACTGCATCGTCCCGCCGGTTGGGGTCACAGAAAAGCCTTCGGCCGCGCGCCAGAAGGTGCACGTCGCATTGTTCCGGCCCAGCGACGCATCGGCATGCACATTGCCCGTGATGTGCACCGCATCCGGATCCGCCCCAAGACCCAGAACCTGCGTATGAAAACCCACGGGGATGTCCACCTTGTACTCACCCGGCTGAAACAAAAAGGCATACCGCCCCGCCCCGAACTCACTATGCTGCTGCTCGGCATAGACGGCATCGATCTTCGCCTGCATCTCCCCCGCGGCCATACCGGCGTTGAAGACAAACACATGCGGGCCAAACGGGCTGGCCGTACTTTGCCCCGGAACAACCTTGCTGAAGACCGTGCTCAACAGCAGAAAACAGGAAACCTGGAATGCGCGAAAAGAGAGAGGGGCAGCCAACGAAAGATCCTGTACAACCGGCCCCGCTGGTCTCCGGCGAATCCATTTCGCTGGCGACGTGAAGGAGCCCGGCCTGAGTAGATAACCGCTTTACCAAGCACTATAGCCCCGGGGGGTGTTACGTTGTCCAGAGCCATGCTGAATCGCAGGACGTTTCTTACTCAATCCATGCTGAGCGTCGCCGCGGCGAAATTTGCATTGGCAGCCCCGGCATCCACTCCCGTCCTCGTACAAACAGCATCAGGTCGTCTGCGCGGGGTCGCGGAAGGCAACGTGAACATCTTCCGCGGCGTCCCCTTCGCGCAGCCGCCAGTGGGCCCCCTGCGCTTCCGCGCTCCCGTACCCGTCTCGCCCTGGAGCGACGTGCGGGACGCCACGCTGTTCAGCGCCGCCCCTATGCAGCCCAATGAGCCCAACCTTCCGCAAAGCGAAGACTGCCTCTACCTGAACCTCTGGGCGCCCCAAACCCAGGGCCCGCATCCGGTGTTCGTCTGGATCCATGGTGGCGGTTTCACCGGAGGCCATGCCTTCGAAGCCACCTACGACGGCTCGGATTTCGCGCGGGAAGGCATCGTCTGTATTACGGTCGCGTACCGCCTCGGCGTCTTCGGCTTCCTCGACCTCGGTCCCGTCCTGGGCGCTGGGTATGAGGGAGCCGCCAACAATGCGCTCCATGATCTCGTGATGGCGCTCACCTGGATCAGCCGCAACGTTGCTGCCTTCGGCGGCGATCCGCAACGCGTCACCATCGGGGGTGAGTCCGCCGGCGCGAAACTCACGGACATGCTCATGGGGGTACCCTCCGCGCAGCCGCTCTTCCATCAAATGATCTCTGAAAGCGGCGGCGCCGAACGCATCTGGCCCGCAGCGCAAGCCGCTGCCATCGCAAACGGCTTCAGCACCCAGTGGACTTCCTCTTCCGCAGGCAGAGCGGTTGCGCAACTCAAGACCGCACCCGCACGGGACCTCCTCGCCGCGCAGGATCAGTTTCTTCGCGACTGGCCCGTGCATTTCCCCCTGCGCACGGAGATTGACGGCACGTTGATCTCAAAGTCTCCGCTTGAGACCATCCGTGCAGGATCGACTCGCGGCAAGCGGCTCCTTATCGGCACCAACCGCGACGAAAGCGCCCTCTTCATTGGCCCGCATCCGGCGCAGGAACCAGGCAAGCGCGATCTCGGCAACCTGAGCGTGGAACAGTACCGCGCCGTCGAGCAGCAATACGCGCAACTCTATCTCTCTATGACCGACGAACAGCGATGGATCCGCAGCCTCACCGCCGAAGAATACTGGGTTCCTTCCACGCGCGTCGCCGAGGCGCACGTGTATGCCGGCGGCGAAGCCTTCGTCTATCTGCTTGAGTTCGCCCCTTCCTCGGGACGCTTCGCCGGCCAGGCCTTCCACTCCTACGACGTGCGTTTCGTCTGGAACCACTTCGGCCCGGACGGCTCCACCCCCGAAGAGCTTCACTTCGCCGCCATGGTGCACGCGGCCTGGGCCTCCTTCATCCGCGGAGAAGCGCCTCATGCATCCGGGCTTCCCACCTGGCCCCGCTACGCCACCAGCACACGACCGACAATGATCCTCGACACCGTCAGCCGCATAGAAAACGCGCCGCAAGCGCAGGAACTAGCCGCCTGGACCGGCCTGCTGACGATGTAATGTTCCACCTCGCCAGCGGATTGCATTCATCCCAATCACCTCTACGGGAACCGCCAGGCGCGCGGTAGTATGGCCGTAGCTCCTCATCCCAATCTGCCGGTATTTCTCGTGCCTGAGTACAGCTGCACTGTTCGGGGCGTGAAGCATACGTTCCCCCACCTGCGATCCCTGATGGCGTGCGCCTCCCCACTGCGCTCCGGCGATCAGCTTGCCGGCATCGCCGCCGCCGGCGCGGAGCAACGCGTCCTCGCACAAATGACGCTCGCAGCTCTACCCCTCACCACCTTCTGCAAGGAAGCCGTCATACCGTACGAGTCCGACGCCGTCACCAGGCTGCTGCTGGACACCCATGACCTCGCGGCCTTCGCACCCATCTCCGGTCTCACCGTCGGCGAGTTCCGCGACTGGTTGCTCTCCGACGACGCCACAGGCGATCGTATCCGCGACCTCGCACCCGGTCTCCTACCCGAAATGGTCGCTGCCGTCTCCAAACTCATGCGCGTCCAGGACCTCATCTTCGTAGCCAGAAAACTATCGGTCATCACGCGCTTTCGCACGACGGTAGGTCTGCCGGGAAGGCTCTCCACCCGCCTCCAACCCAACCACCCCACCGATGATCCCGTCGGCATCGCAGCGAGCATCCTCGACGGTCTCCTGCTCGGCTCCGGCGACGCCGTCATCGGCATCAACCCCGCCGGCGATGACATCGCGTCCGTTACATCTCTGCTCCGGCTCATCGACGACATTCGTCTCCGCTACACCATCCCCACACAGGGCTGCGTCCTCGCGCACATCACCACCCAGATGGAAGCCATGCGCGGGGGCGCACCGCTCGATCTTCTCTTCCAGTCCATAGGCGGCACGGAGGCCGTCAACACCTCCTTCGGCATCAGCCTGTCGCTGCTGGAGGAGGCACACGCCATGGCCCGCGCTCTGCACCGCAACCCCAACCCCGATGCAGCCGGTGCACCAAACCTCTTCTACTTCGAAACAGGGCAGGGAAGCGCCCTCTCCGCCAACGCCCACGGTGGTGTAGACCAGCAAACGCTCGAGGCCAGGGCCTATGGGGTAGCGCGCCACTTCAAACCTTTTCTCGTCAATACCGTCGTCGGTTTCATCGGCCCCGAGTACCTCTACGACGGCAAACAGATCATGCGCGCAGGACTCGAGGACCACTTCTGCGGCAAGCTACTCGGGCTGCCCATGGGCTGCGATATCTGCTACACCAATCACGCCGAGGCTGACAACGACGACATGGATACGCTGCTTACTCTTCTTGGTGCCGCCGGCGTGAACTACATCATGGGCGTGCCCGGCGCGGATGACGTCATGCTCAACTACCAGAGCACCTCCTTCCATGACGCGCTGTACCTTCGCCGTCTGCTGGGTCTACGGCCCGCGCCCGAGTTCGAAGCCTGGCTCGCGTCCGACGGCTTCCACCAACTAGCCGCAACCACACAGCCTGCCTGTCTGCTGGAAGCAGGACCCACCCCATGAGCACCCGCGAGATCATCAAGCGCAGCCTTCAACAGGCAACCATCGCCCGGGTAGGTCTGGGCAGGGCCGGTTC
>CAZZWG010000038.1:0-14450 GCA_964657685.1 Verrucomicrobia bacterium Tous-C9LFEB
AAACTCGGGCAGCCCCACGATGCAGAGACCCTGTTTGACCTCTGCAGTGCCGTTCTTGCGAAACGATCGGCGACGAACATCGAAGCTATGCGGTGAGTTCGGTTTGCCCGGCCACCACCTGCTTTGCATGGGCGGAGAAGGACTTGCAACCGAGACGAATCCTTCAAGAAAGATCCGGATCCTGAAGGGTCAGATCGAGCTTTCGCGGCCCAAATGCGATGTCTGCTAGCCCTGGCGTGGAAAGCGCGTCGAGCAAATTGCGAGGGTGGCAGGTGAGGCGCCTGTAGTCCTTAAAGCTGAGCAGAACGTGGGCTGGCTTGCCCCGGTCCGTGATGACGACCGGATCTTTTGCGGCGGCTTCTTTGGCGCGGCCAGGTTCATGAACGAACTCGTGGCTGGCAAAGGTGGTTATGGCCAGTGTTCACCTCCAAGGGGCGCGAAGAGAAAAGGCAAGGGGCTGCGGCGCTATCAGTTTTCGCTGGGCTGCTCGACGTGGTCGACGACCATGACGTTTACTGGCGTTTTCTCGGCGTCGAGCTTGAGGCCGATTTGTTGTTGGATGGCTGTTACGAGGGGTGGGGGTGCGTCGGGTGCGGTGCTGGGGTGAGGTGGGGTGCCGAAGACGGCGAATTGGGTTTCGTCGGGGTTCCACTTGAGGGTGCCTTGATAGCGGCCGTCCAGGTTCGTGTGGTCTACGACGGGGCGGTCGAGGACAGTTTGCATCCAGCTGGCGAAGCCGGGCATGGTGATGTTGCGGAAGACGAGGTTGCCGAGGTCGCGGAAGAAGAAGGCTGGGGAGCCGTTGGGATCGTCTTCGCTCTTTTCCAGCTTGGGGCCGCCCTTGGCGACCGTCAGAACGAAGGCAGACATGTCGCGTTTGTCGTTGTGGAACTTGAGGCCGAAGCGTGCCACTAGCAGCTTCTGCATCATGCGACGGTTTTGCTTCTCGCTGGCTGCGCCGGGGATGTCCGGTTTGGCTTCGATGTCGAACTTTTCTGTTCCGAGCCAGTCGGGGCCGCCGAGGACCTGTTTCGTGTGCAGGTTGTAGGCGAACATCAGCAGGTCATTCAGCGTGGTGTTCCTGGTCATAAAGCGGCCGGGGGGGCCACCTAAGCCTTTGCCCTGCTCGTCGGGTTTGGCTGGCTTGATGGTGGCGACCTCGAAGGTTGGGTCGGCGTCGGCCCGCATGGGTACAACTTTGGGTGGCGGTTCGGGAATGCGCCAGGCGGTCTCTGGCGTGGCGCGGACCAGGGTTAGTGGCAGGGGGTGGTTTTCCTGTTGCCACATGCCTTTGATTGTGGCGCCGTCTGGGGAGAGCTTGCCTGTGAACTCGCCGTCGAGGACTTCGACGATGAGTTTGAGTTCGCCGTTGACGAAGGTGGTGGATTTGACGGGGATGGGTTCGCCATCCTGGTCGATGCTGTAGAAGGTGCTCTTAAGGGAGCCGTCCGGCGCTTTGGTGATCTTCATGACGGTGCGGAGGTCGTGGTCGGCGTGCAGTGTGCCCTGCCAGGTGTCCGCGATGCCGTTGTTCGCGGGGGCCTGCGCACAGGCTTGCGGGCCGGTAGACCACGGAGTGCATGTTCCGGGGAACAAGGCCGCCGCTAGTGTGCAACGAACGAGTGTTTGCTTCGTCCAGCCGCGTGAGAGAGGATTCCATCGCGTCACGATCGTGCCTCCAGAACGACTAAGACGGTACCACGGATGGGCTTCTGCGCCCCACTGCCTGCGTTGGCCTGGTCTTCTGAGAAAGAAGTGAATGGAGGGCTAGACCTGGCCGGTGAGGGCGCTGGCGGCGGCGAAGAGGTCGAGTTGGGTGGGTTGGGGAAGGATGGGGATTTTCGGGAGGCGGACGGAAAGATTGTCGTTCACCAGGGTTGCCGGGTCTGTGAGGAGGGGCAGGTCGCCGGCGATGGTGAGGAGGTCTTTGCGGGGGAGGTGGTCGGTGGTGGTGATGAAGGGGGTGGCGTTCTTGAGCTGGACGTGGAGTTTGCGGAGGTGATCGAGGGCTAATTTCTGGTAGCGGCGGATGCGCAGGATGCGGTCTACGTTTTTGTAGCCGATGCCGGGGATGCGGAGGAGGGCTTCGCGGGGGGCGGTGTTGACGTCTACGGGGAAGAACTCTGGGTGGCGGCGGGCCCAGGAGGTTTTGGGGTCTTCGGTGAGGGAAAGTTCGGGGGCTTCGTCTGAGGTGAGTTCGGTGGCGAGGAAGCCGTAGAAGCGCATGAGCCAGTCGGCCTGGTAGAGGCGGTGCTCGCGGATGAGGGGTGTGGGTTTGAGGGGGAGGCGGGCGTCGGCGAGGGGGTAGGGGCTGAAGCCGGTGTAGTAGACGCGGCGGAGTTTGTAGCTGGAGTAGAGGTGGTCGGCGCGGGCTATGATTTCGCGGTCGGAGGTGGGGGTGGCGCCTACTACTAACTGGGTAGATTGGCCGGCGGGGGCGAACTTGGGGGCCTGGGCTCGGGGAAGGCGGGTGGTTTTGCGGGCTTCGTCGATCTCGTCCTTTTTTGTCGCGATTTGCGACATAGTGGTCTCGATGACAGCGGCTTTTTTCTCGGGGGCTAGCTGGACGAGGTCTTGCTGGGTGGGAAGTTCGATGTTGGCGGAGAGGCGGTCTGCCCACTGGCCGGCTTCTTCGATGAGGCGTTGATCGCAGCCTGGGATGGTCTTGAGGTGGATGTAGCCGCCGAAGTGGTGGGTCTCGCGAAGGGACCTTGCTACGGCGATGAGTTGCTCCATGGTGTAGTCGGGGGACTGAATGATGCCGGAGCTGAGGAAAAGGCCTTCGATGTAGTTGCGTTTGTAGAAGTCGAGGGTCAGGTTGACGACTTCTTCGGGGGTGAAGCGGGCGCGGCGGATGTCGGAGCTGACGCGATTGACGCAGAAGACGCAGTCATAGGTACAGAAGTTGGTAAGGAGGATTTTGAGGAGGCTGACGCAGCGGCCGTCGGGAGTGTAGCTATGGCAGATGCCTGTGCCGTCGGAGTGGCCGATGCCTTTGCCGTTGCCGGCGCGCTTGGAGCCGCTGCTGGCGCAGGAGGCGTCGTATTTGGCGGCGTCGGCGAGGATTTCGAGTTTTTGCTGGACGGTCATCACAAAGAAGTGTCACTAGTGTGATGCTAACGGGGAAGCGAAGAAAAAGGGAATACAGAGTAGAGTTGGATTTGTTGAGCAGCTTTTGTGTTTTGGTGTGGTGAAGGGGTTAGTGTCCGGCCGGCGTGTCCGGGTAGAGGCGGATGTCGCTGACGCCACGGTAGCGTTCGGCGAAGTCCATGCCATAGCCGATGACGAAGCGGTTGGGGATCTTGAAGCAGACGTAGTCGGCTTCGATGGGCACAAGGCGGCGCTCGGGCTTGTCGAGGCAGGTGGCGATTTTGAGGGAGGCCGGCTTGTGCGTGAGCATGAGCTGGCGGAGGTAGCTGAGGGTGAGGCCGGTGTCGAGGATGTCTTCGACGAGGATGACGTGCCTGCCTTCGATGGGGTTGTCGATGTCTTTGATGAGCTTGACGGCGCCTGAGCTGACGCGGGCACGGCCGTAGGAGGATACGGCGACGAAGTCGAAGGTGTTGTCGACGGTGATGGAGCGGGCGAGGTCGGAGAGGAAGATGGCGGCGCCTTTAAGGACGCCGATGAGGACGACGGACTGGTTGGCGTAGTCGGCGGAGATCTGATGGCCGAGTTCAGTGACGCGGGCGGCGATTTGTTGGCGCGAGTAGAGGACGTCCATCGTTTCGGGTGCGATGAACTCGGGAAGGGATGCGGGCATGGGATGAGGGTAGCGCGAAGGTGGAGGTTGGGGTATGGGGCGGATGAGGAAATTTGGACATTGAGGGTGAGCGACCGTCCGGGGTGGATGGGGAGAAGACAGCGGTTTGATTATGTGGGACGCGTAAGCATTTTTGCGGAAGAAGCGGGGATTGCTACCCGGAGGAGAGAAGCGACATGGGACGGAGGTGCGGATGCGATACTTGGAGGGATGCTTCCGTACTTGAATCTTGGGCCGTTGCACCTGGGAACCTTTGGTCTCTTGTTGTGGCTGGCGGCGGTTGTGGGGACATGGGTGTTGCACCGGAACTTTCAGCGGAATGGTGTCGATCTGGACGCGCTGAATATCGTGGTGTTTACGGTGATCGCAGGAATTATCGGGGCGAAGTTGTGGCATGAGCTGCAGCAGCCGCGGGAGTTGGCGGCGGCCTGGAAGCAGATTGTGCTGCCGGGGGTGAAGCATCCGGTGGACGTGCTGCTGGGATTTTTCTCCTGGTTCAAGGCTGGCTTTGCGTGGTTTGGGGGATTGCTGGCGGGGGTGGCTACGCTGGTGGCGCAGGGCGTGTCGCTGCGGCCGAATGGATTGCGGGGGAAGGAGGCCGGGCTGCGGATCCTGGATCTGGCGGCACCGGCGGCGGCCATTGGGTATGGGGTGGGGCGGATCGGGTGTTTGACGTCGGGCGATGGGGATTATGGGATTAACACGACGCTGCCATGGGGGGTGCACATGGCGCGAACGGCGCTGGTACCGCCGAATCCGCCGTGGGCGAAGGTACAGCCTACGCCGGTGTATGAGTTGCTGTACTCGTTGGTGATTGGATGGTGGCTCTGGCGGCGTGGGGCCCGGCCGCGGTCTTTGGGGTCGATGACGGGGGAGTACCTGGTGCTAAGTGGGGTGGGGCGGTTCCTGGTGGAGTTTGTGCGGATTAACCCGAGGCTGTATTGGGGGATGTCGAATGCGCAGGTGGCGGCGCTGGGGAGTGTGGGGGTAGGGATCGTGATGATGGTGGTGACGCGAGGGAACGCGGTGGTGCAGAGTGAGCCGCTGAAGTCCGGGGATGCGCCGGGTGAAGCTGTGGCGGTGTAGGTCGATCGTTGGGGATGAATTTGCTCCCTGGGAGTCCATTGGGTCAGGGAGGGCAGTCTACGTTGCTGCGGGCGGGCAACGACGCACGGTGGTGCGTTGTCTTCAGAAGAGGTCAGGGCGCACCAGGAATCACATCGCCCCGGCGGCGACGCGGAAGGTCCTTTGCTTTGGTGGCAGAGCTTCTGGATGCGGTTGGATGGCTGTGACGATGCGGTCGCGGCGTAAGGATGAAGAAGAGCTTGGGGATTGGTCTTGTTCTGCTCTTTTGGGTGGTGTTGTTGGGAGGCTTTGCCGCTGCGGCCGCTACGATGCTGCGGGGTGCTGTTAAGAAGTTTGTCTCTTCCGATGCACTGCGCGGCCGCCGTGCGCAGAAGTTTGCCTTTCTCCTGCCGTTCGCATGCGTGGCGTTTTGGATTCTCTCTTTCCTTGCGTATGCGGCGATCAATGACCGGGTATTTCACCGTGACCCTGGTCTTGGGGATTCCTGGTATGCGCCGATTCCGAATGGAGTTGTCCTTGGCGCGATCGATGTTCCCGAGGTTGGGTATGTTGGGACGCCGAATGGATCGACTCTCGTGATGGACGTCACGCGGTTACAGGTTGAGAAGGCGTGGATTGCCGGCATGTATGACAGCGCCGCTCGAGGCTTTGAAGGTAGCGAGGCAGGGTCTTCGAAGCGGTTTTTCATCCTGGATGCTTTCAGCCATCAGAGGCAAGATTTTACGACGGCGGAGGCGTTTGAGAGTGCGCTTGGGCAAAGGGGTGTGCGTCCGCACCTTCGACCGTTCGATGTGGTTTCCCGGGAGTTCCGCAGGACGTGGTTCGACGACGTGGCAACAGTCTGGGCGGTGGGTGTGCCGGTGGTTGCATATTTTGCGCTGGCCGGGTACATCGTTCGCGCTGTGAGAGGGAGTTTGCGCGTTCCTGAGATGGGCGGCTGAGCGGATGCCGGGAGGAGAGGAAAGAACCATGTTTGTCGCGGGTTCGTGGCTTTCTGTCGTGCTGCAGGTTGGAGTTGATCCACCGCTTTGCCTATGATGGCTCTGCTTCGCTAGTGGGTGACGGATCGCGGTGAGGCGGAGACGAGGGGGAGTTGATGGTGGATTGCGGCGTGAGTTTGTGTAGAAGGTTCGCTACGGTGGTCGGGGTGATTGGGATGGTGCTTTTCTGCTCGGCGGGCCGGGTGGAGGCGCAGGGTAGCGCGTCCCTTGCGAAGGTGAGTGTGCGGGCGAATGGGGATGTGAGTGTTCCGGCGGAGGTGGTGCCTCCGTCGAAGTTTTTGACGCCGGAAGCCAGGGCTTATTTAACGCAGCACCTGCTGGACATGCAGGATCCGGCGATGACGTATGCGGCGAAGGGTATTCCGCGATTTATGGAGCCGTATCTGGCGCGGGAGAAGGTCCTGTTTCCGGTGACGATGGACGATAAGCGGATTGGAGGCGTGCACGTTTTTGTGTATCAGCCGGAGGGAGGGGTGAAGGAGGCAAACCGGGGGCGGGTGCTGATCAATCTGCATGGCGGTGGATTTTCGGGGTGTTGGCCGGGGTGTGCGGAGCTGGAGTCGAGGCCGATTGCGGCAACGGGTGGAATCCGGGTGGTGAGTGTGGATTACCGGCAGGGGCCGGAGAACAAGTTCCCCGCGGCGAGTGAAGATGTGGCGAGTGTTTACCGGGAGCTTTTGAAGGACCATAAGCCGGGGGAGATTGGGATCTATGGGTGTTCGGCGGGAGGGATGCTGACGGCGGAGTCGGTGGCGTGGTTTGGGGCGCACGGGCTGCCGCGGCCGGGGGCGGTGGGGATCTTCTGCGCGGGGGCTGGCGCGTTTGGGGGAGATGCCGCCTATACGTCCACGCCGCTGGGAGAGGGGCGGATGATGGGTACGGGGGATGGGGCGCAGCGATTGGGGTATTTCAGCGGGACGGATCCGAAAGACCCGATGGTGGAGCCGCTGGCTTCAGATGAGGTAATGCGGCGCTTTCCGCCGACGCTGGTGATTACGGGGACGCGGGATTTTGCGATGAGTGGAGCGCTGATCACGCACGAGGCGCTGGTGCGGCTGGGGGTGGAGGCGGATCTGCATGTGTGGGAGGGGCTGTTTCACGGGTTCTTCTATGACCCGGATGTGCCGGAGTCGAAGGATGCTTATGCGGTGATCGACCGCTTTTTCGACAAGCATCTGGCGGCGAGCGGGGGAGCGCACTAGAGGCGTTTGAGGAAGTCGCGGGCCTGGTCCAGATCGGGGAAGAGGCGTTCTTCGGCCTGGAACTCGCGGCTGTGGACGCAGCGGCGGCCGGCGCGGACTTTCACGGGGTGCTTGAGGTGGAGCATTTCGTGGTAGAGGAGGTATTCGATGGCGCAGCGGGGGGTGGAGGGGCGGTCAAAGATGCGGCTGACCACGATGGTGTTGTGGGCGGCGTCGTAGTGGCCGAGCATACGGCGGGCGGCGTGGGCGCTCCAGGTGAGGGTGGGGCGGCCAAGGAGGCCGTGGAAGAAGCGGGTGTTGATGGTTTCGAAGACTTCTTCGAGGTTGTAGTGGCGGCCCTGGGCGGTGGAGATGCGTTTGCGGCCGCGGGTCTGGCGGATGCGTTCGGCCTGTTTGGAGACGGCTTCCGACTGGGTGTAGCGGCGGTAGCGGTCGGAGGCTTGGGCTGAGACGGGTTTGCGGTAGAGCTTGGCGAGGAGGATGTGGGCGATGGCGTGATGGACGGTGTCGGGGGCGTGCTCGAGGAGGTCGGACAGGCGGACGATGAGGCGGCCTTCGCGGAGGCGAATGGTGGTGTTGAGGCTGGTGAAGCGGCGGAATCTGATTTCGAGCGGGGGGAGGGGCGCGCGGGGGCGGAGCAGGCGGTATTCCTCTTCGAAGATGTGATGAAGTTCGGGGGAGGGGTGCGGGAGGGGAAGGGACGCGGGCACGGCTGTGAGGTAGGGTAGCACCGGGTTATGTGGGTTTGGGTTGTGTGCGCGTTTGGACCGGCTGCGGAGCGGAGGTTTCCCGCGCCGCGGCGATGCCGCTTCGATCGAAATGACAGGATCGAGGGGGCTACTCGGGGCGGATGGCGTGGGGGTCGGCGTTGCGTTTCTTTTCGTCCTTCAGGGCTTCGGGGTGGGCTTTGAAGTAGGCGTCGAGGTCGGTCTGGAGTTGTTGGGCGAGTTGTTTGGTGTCTTTCACGTTGTCGAGGGCGATGCGACGGACGACGTTGTAGGCCTCGTTGTCGGTAGGGGTCTGGAGGGTGGCGATCCAGTCGTCTGTGGCTTTGAGGAGTTTGGGGAGGGTTTTCCGGACGTCGCGGTGCTGATGGCTGTACTCGTCGAGGTTGTCGTTGAGTTCGTCGGCTATCTGGCCGAACTGGTCGAGGATGTCATGCATGTCGCCACCGTAGTCGGTGTGGCCGCGGCGTTTGGCGACGAGTTCCGCGATGCGTTTTCCGCGATCAGTGAGGAATTGCTGGAAGGCGAGGATGCGGTCGCTGGGGACGAAGGCGGTATCGCGGAGGGTGTCGACTTCTTTTTGGCTGAGGGTGTCTTCGGCGGCCTGGGCGTGGGCGCGGGCCGGGGCGAGAAGACAGAGAAGAAGTGACAAGGCAAAGAGGGGAAGGAGCGCGGGGCGCTTTTGCGAAGGCTTCATGATGATGGGACAGAAGGTTAGGGGTAGTGAATCACATCCCGAAAGCCAGATGGTGGGCACCCTCGCAGGCGTGCTCATGGAACGCAGGTTTCCCTGTGCCATGACAACAGGAAGAAGGACGACCCTGGGGCGCCACGCTTCGATGCCACCGCCCTAGTGCGCGAAGATTTGAGCGAGAAGGGCGTCGTGGACGCTGTTGAGGTGCTTGAGGGCGGACTGCATGGTTTCGCGCTGATCCATGGAGGCCACGCGGACCATGTCCGTGAGGCGGTGGGCGGTGTGCTCCAGGAGCAGTTCGGCGTTTTTAAGGCGTTTGGAGTCTTTGGCGAGGGCGGTTTTCAGTTCGGCGGCGTCGGCATCGGCGTGCGCGATGGCCTTGGTGGCCTCGAGTTCGTCCCCGCTGGTCATGGCGCGGCCGGCGAGTTCGGTCCAGTTGTGGAGGAGTTCGCTGTAGAGGTAGCAGCGTTCTTTGAGATCGGCGGCGGCGGCGCGTTGTTCCAGGTCAGTGAGGGTGGTGGCGTCGAGCGAGAGTTCCGCAGGGCCGGAGGCAAAGGCGGGGCGGGCGGTGATGCCGGCGAGCAGGACCGTAGCGCACACAGAGGAAGAGAGACAGCGGCGTGCCGAGCGTACGTTGGGACCCATCATGCACCTCGATCATAGCCGTGGCGGGCTGACCTGAGTGAAAGCCCGGGGGCTAATGTTCATGCTGCAAAGCGATGAGGCGGTGGCGAGCTTCAAATTCCTCGTCAGGGAACTTGCCGTCCGCTACCGCCAGGAAAGCGCGGTAGCCTCGTTCAGCTTCTTTGATCTGTCGCAAGGTGTCGTAGGCCGTTGCTTCCAGGAACAGAGTCACTGGTGAGTTGGGAAGCACTGTAGCACGCGCATGTAACGCTTGCAATGCAACCTGTGGGGCATGGTTGCGGGAGGCGGCAAAGGCGAGATGGCCCGCGGTTTCGCCCCAGGCGGCGTCATCGTGAAAGGCCTCGCGTTGGGCGAGAGCTGCCGTGAGGACGGTCTGGGCTTCGGCGAACTTCTGTTCGCGGACGAGGGTGCTGCCGAGGTCGTCGAGGAGAGTGGGATCTGTGTTCTGGGCGGCGGCGAGGCTGCGGTAGAGAGGTTCGGCTGCGGGGGCGTCGCCGGAGACGAGGAGAAGGTGGGCGTAGAGGCGAGTGAGGTTGGGGTTTGCAGCAGCCTGGGGATCGGCGGAGCGGAGGCCTTTGAGAAGGGCGAGGGCGTCGGCGGTCTTGTTTTCGGCAGCGTCGAGGGTGGCGGTCTGGGCGACGAGGCGGGGGTCGTCAGGATGGGCGGCGAGGGCGGGGGTGAGCAGGGCCTCCGCTGCGGGGAGCTTGTTTTGTTTCTGAAGGAGGCTGGCGAGTTCTACGGTGGCGGCGATGTCGTCCGGGTTGCCGGCGAGGGTAGCTCGGAGGGCTGCCTCGTTGGCTGCCGGGCTGAGGTTGGAAGAGGTGAGGCTGGCGGTGAGCTCGGCGTCGCCGGGTTGTTGGCCGGTGAGCTGGATGGCCTGGGCGAGGTCGTCGCGGGCCTGGCCGGGGCGGGTGGGCTGGTCGAGGCGGGCAAGGGCGCGGAGGGCGCGGCCTTTGAGGGCGGGGCTGATGGTGGCGAGCTTCGTGGCGGCTTCGAGCTGGGCGTGGGCTTCGTCGGATTGGCCGTTCCGGGCCTGGAGGAGGCCGAGGGCGATGCGGGACTCGGCGAGCGTGGGGTCGGCGGCGATAGCGGCAGCGTAGGAGATTGCGGCGGCGGCTTCGTGGTTGTTGTGTTCCTGGGTGAAGCCGAGGTCGAAGAGGATGTGAGCGTCTTTGGGATTGGCTTTGGCGAGAGAAGCGAGTTCGGGTTCGGCGGCGGCGAAGTTACCCCCCTCGAGGAGGTCTTCGGCGTGGTGGATGGCGTCGGCCTGGGGTGCGGGTCCCTGACGGGTATCCGGGGCGGGGTGTTGCGCGAGGCCGAGGGTGAGGAGGGCGGACACGAGGAGCGGTGCGTGCATGGGTATTTGATGGATTGGACGTGTCTGCGCATCGGATGGTCCTAGAGAAAGCCGAACGCGGCATGTCCCAGAACAAAACAGAAGAGACCAAATGTGCAGGTCTGTCTGTACCAGAAGGGCGTTACACCGTAGACTGCTTTCACGATGGGACGGTCAACGGAAGAATTGGAAGCGGAAGGTCTGGAGGTGATTGACCTGACGGATGAGGCGGTGATCTCGCAGCGGCGGCTCCATTCGCGGAATGGGGCGATGCAGATGGAGGGTTTGCACCGGCTGGCCACTGTGTTTGTGGAGCAGCCGCGGACGATTCTGCAGGAGCTGGTGAATGCGGCTGTGCGGCTGTGCGGGGCGGACAGTGCGGGGATCAGCATTGAGCGGGAGGGTAGGACGGACGAACACTACTACCAGTGGATTGCGACGGCGGGGGAGTACAGCGGGTTTCTGAATGCGTCTTTGCCAAAGACACCGAGCGCCTGCACGATCTGCCTGGAGCGGGGCAGTCCGCAGCTCTTTCGGGTAAGGGAGCGATTTTTCGAGATTCTGGGGATTGAGGCTGCGGTGGTGACCGACGGGATCCTGTTGCCGTGGGAGGTGGAAGGGATGCGGGGGACGATCTTTATCATTTCGCATAGCCGCGCGGAGGCGTTTGACAGTGAGGATTTGCACCTGATGCAGGTTCTGGCAAGCTTTGCGGCGATGGGGATTCGGCAGCAGAGTCAACATGCCAAGCTGCTGATGCAAGCGCGGTCTACGGCCGCGGTGGCCATGGCGAATGATCTGGCGCACCAGATCAATAACCCCTTGCAGGGTCTGATGAACCAGCTGTTTCTTGCCAAGCAGCATGCGGGTGTAGGGGATGAGCGGTCATTGGCGTTGAAGATGGAGGCGGACTTCGCGCGCTTGTCGGCGCTGGTGAAGGGGCTGCTGGAGTTGCCGAAGAAGGCTGTTGACGTGGGGTAATCGTCGGGTGGGGTGCACTGCAGGCGTACCCTGCGCTGCGCATTGATATGGCATGGGAATGGGAACGCGGCACCCGGTGCCCGTCGCGGATTAGAGATAGAGCTCGACGAGGGTGCCGCGGGTGGCTTCGTAGCAGGCACAGGCTGCGGCTTCGAGGCCATTGCGGTTGAGGATGCGGATGCGACCGCGGTTGTGGCCGATGAGGGATTGGCGCTCGAAGTGGCGGGCGAGGACGTTGATGGTGGTGCGGCCGCTGCCGAGGATGTGGGCGAGGAACTGCTGGGTGAGGAGGAATTCGTCGCGGGCCGAGCGGTCCTGGACGGTGAGGAGCCAGCGGGCGAAGCGGGGGCCGGCGTCGTGCATACGGTTGCAGGCAGCGGTCTGACCGAGATGGGCCATCTGGTGCTGGACGTACTGGAGGATGGCCTTGCGGACACCCTGGTGGTTGTTGAAGAGCTTTTCGAGGTCGCGGAAGGCGATGCGGTAGGCGGAGCCGGCAATCTGGATGAGGCACTGGGAAACCGAGGCGGCCTCGCCGAGGAGATGGAAGCTGTTGGTGACGCCTTCGAAGCCGACGAGGCCGATCTCCACGACTTCGCCGTCGTTGAGTTCGACGACCTCGGAGGCGAGCGCGTCGAGCATGAAATAGGCGTGCTGGGGGTGGTCGCTGGCTTCGGAGAGGACTTTGCGGACTTCGAGGTCCACGAGTGTGGCGTGGCTTAGAACTTCTTTCCGGTCTTTTGCGGTGAGTGAGTTCAACAGCCGGTTGGTTTGGGACATCCTGGGTGCGGCTCCTCTTCCTGATTGTGCAGGAACCGCGATGTGTTGTGTGCGGGGCACTGCGTTGAGGTATCGAGCGAGTGAACCCTGCCTGGGTGGCGGGTTCTTCACAGGTTAGACGTTAATAAAGTGCGCTTGGACCACCTTCTTCGAAATGTTCAGCATCCTACACTTCATTGGAGGCGGAGCGTTGCAGGTATCGATCCGAAGACGCCACCCCTAACGAGTGAAGCGCAACATATTGCCGAGGTTTCTCTCTCTTCGCTGAGTTCTTCTAGCCCTCTCAAGCAGGCGTTTGCCACGCATGTTGGAGCGGCCCTGTGTGTGCGGGGACCGTGGGGGCGGGGGATGCAGCGTCAACTTCAGCTAGCGGCCTGGGGCATGCAGAGCATGTCCATGCCCCATAACACGCAAGTGAATTAGGAGTGAGTTATGTTTCTTCTCTGGTGGATTCTGGTTGGTTTGATTGCTGGGTTTATTACAGGCAAGCTCATGCAGGGCAGCGGCTATGGGCCTTTGATGGACATCGTTGTGGGTGTGATTGGCGCTGTGATCGGCGGCTTTATCATGCGGGCACTGGGCTTTGCCGATCAGGGTGGGCTGCTGTACACCATCCTGGTTGCGGTCGTGGGCGCGGTACTGCTTACGTTGGTCTTAAGGTTGGTTACGCGCAAAGCGTAATCGAGGCTATCTGAGAGGAAGTAACGGCTGCTGCGGAACGGCTGTTACTTCCTCCTCAGGTAGGTTTGGCTTCTCTTGTTTCGGTTCAGTATGCAAAAAGACCGTATCTCCTCCATGTCTAGACGGAGGGGATACGGCCTTTTCTGTTCCTGGCGCGGATTACTTGGAGGCTGTATGCGTGCCGAGGGTATGCACGGCCTGATCGACGATGGCGTACAGCAGAGCGTCATGATCAGCCTTGGCGCGCGTTTTGATCATTTCGCCAAGGCGGCGGCCGGCGGCTTCGGAGTTGGGCAGGGTCACGCCGCGTTTCCCGGCGGAGAACTGCGCGAGTTGCTCGACGATGTCGAAAAAGGCTTCCTCGTTCCTGCCGCTGAGCACCCAGGCGTCGTGCACGGTGGCGGTGACGATCTGTTCAATGGGATAGACCTTGTCCGTGGGATCGGCGGTGGGGTTACGGGTGATGGAGGGTCGCTCCTGCGGCTTTGGTTGCTGGGCCTGGGTGACGGCCATACCGGCGGTTGGGAGGAGGATGGCTGCGGTGAGTAGATGGCGAATATTCATTGGGATCTTTCCTTAGGATTCTTGGGTGCTCGGGTTATGAGCTGGAGTTCTAGTACTGGTCGCGGCGGTGGTCTTGATGAGCTTTACCGGCAATGGCGCCGATGCCTGCGCCGGCCGCACCGCCGATGAGAGATCCTTTGAGTCCGCCGCCGAGTAGACCGCCGAGGACCGCGCCGCCGGCTCCGCCGATGAGGGCGCCTTTGCCAGGGCCGATGCCGCCACGCTGGTTGCGTTGATCGCCATAGCGATAGTACTGGTCATTGCGCTGGTTGTAGCCGTCGTTCTCGTGGCGCTGGTCGTAGTAGTCGCCGCCCCGGCCACCGTTGCGAAGGCCCTGGTCGAAACCGCCGCCGCCGCGGTGAGCGTAGCCGTTGTCCTGGCGCTGCTGACCGTAATCCTGGCGCTGCTGTTGGTTGTACTGGGGGATAGCCGCAGCAAGAGGAAGGGTGCCGAGGAGAAGGATGGCAGCCAGAGCTGTATGGTTCGACGATCGCATGACGTTCCGTTCTGCGCCGGGTGGACTGGCACACTGAGCTATGCAATACGATGCCGTGGCTGCCGGGCGAGACTGTTGACACGCGGTTTTATCACGGGTCATGCCGGGGGAAGATCCTGTTCGCGCGGTTCGTTGAAGGATTGGACAGCCTTCGTCTCAGGTAGATTTGTTTGCAGCCTGGTTCCTCGTGGTATTCGGAGGGACTGCATTTTCTGAGATGGAGGTGAGTGTGCATGTGCCGGAATATCAAGACATTGTTCAACTTTGATCCGCCGGTGACGACGGAGGAGATCCGAGCGGCGTCGCTGCAGTTTGTGCGCAAGGTGAGCGGTTTCAATAAGCCGTCGCGTGCAAACGAAGAGGTCTTCTATTCTGCCGTGGATACCATCGCTGCGCTCTGTGGGGAGCTTTTGGCTTCGCTGGAGACGAATGCGCCGCCGAAGAGCCGGGAGGAAGAGGTTGCGCGTTTGAAGGCTCGCAGCGTGAAGAGGTTTGT
>CAZZWG010000038.1:14550-18476 GCA_964657685.1 Verrucomicrobia bacterium Tous-C9LFEB
CATTTTAGTCACCTAAAAGGGAGTTTCTTGCGAAGGTTTGGAAGGGTCCGAGGAAGCATCGTAGAGTGCATGTGTTCACGTTCTGCATGGCTAAGACTATGGCGGTTTGTTGCTCCCGCTGCGTGCCTTTGCGCGATGGCGGAGCCGGTTCCGGTGCGCTACCGGGAGGGATCTGTGCACGGCTACCTTGCGCTGCGGTCGGCGGACGGGAAGCTTGTGGCAGCAGGGGATCTGATACAAAACGTTCAGGGAAACCGGCTGATTTCCCGTTTGATCTACCGGTTCAAGGATGGATCGATTGACGATGATACGGCGGTGTTCACGCAGAATCGTTACTTCCGGCTGGTAAGTGACCACCGCGTGCAGAAGGGGCCGGCGTTTGCGAAGCCGGTCGACCTGCTGATCAAGACACAGACGGGCGAGGTCACGGTGCGCTACACGGAGAAGGGCGAAGAGAAGGTAGAGACGACGCACATGGATCTCCCGGACGACCTGTCGAATGGGATTTTGCTGGACATGGTGAAGAACGTGTCCTCGCGCGCGGGGGAGACCCGGATTTCTTATGTTGCCGCGACGCCCAAACCGCGGCTGGTTCACCTGTCGCTTCGCCTGGACGGCAAGGAGAAGTTTCGCAGCGCGGGCCGGGTGAATTACGCAAACCGTTACAGGATCCATGTTGAGTTGGGGGGTGTGGCGGGAGTGATTGCGCCGATGATCGGGAAAGTGCCGGCCGACAGTTTCGCGTGGGTAAGCGCGGAGGGGGTGCCTGCCTTTATTAAGTCGGTGAGCCCGTTGTACGTGGATGGCCCGGTGCTTCGGACCGAGTTGGTCAGCCCGGTTTGGGAGGAGACTGACGCCAAAGCGACGATGCCCTGAAGCGAATTTGTCGGCGATGTCCACGTGTCCGGACGCCCTAGTTGCCGTCCGACCGCACCTAGCCGCGCCGTTTCGCGAGGTGTCTTGGAATCTCCAGGAGGAAGCCGACCAGGATGCCCGGCAGGGCGGCGGCGTTGTGCGTAAGCGACGTTTCATCTGTGCCGCCCAGCAGGATGCCTTGTCGCATGGCATACCAGCTGAATGCGGCGGCCAGGGACGCGAGACAGAAGGAGGCGAGCAGCCCGCTGCCGAGGTGAGGGGTGCCCGCGAGGCGATGCAGCGCGAATTGTGCGAGAAGCATAAGCCCGGGTAGACCGGCCCAGACGACAAGTGCGGTGGCCCAGAGCGGTTTGGCTTTGCGCAACTGCTGTGACACGGCTCCGATGAGTCCACCGGCAAAGATGGCGAACACGGCCTCCAGCAGCATGGCCTTGGTTGCTTGCCAGCGACCCGATCGCAGGTTGGTGATGAAGAACGTTGCTGCCCGAAGGAACGCACTGCATGCGGCAGCCTTCCAGCTCCAGGGAGGAACAAGCGTCCGCACCGGATTCCTGAGCATACCCGTCAGTGCTTGCCGGAGGTCTTCGACGGGAGGAGGCGAGGTGCGGGGCATGTGGGAACCAATCGGAAGCTTACTCGAGCGTGTTCCCGGATCGCCATAGAACTGTGTGTTGATCCAAGCTATCCAGTGTTGCGTCCGAGAAACGCGCTCCCACCTGTTCAGCGGGAGCTTGCCTCCAGGACTTTCCTGAGCCACTGGCCGGTGTGGGATTGGGTGGTGGCGGCGATCTGTTCAGGGGTGCCGGTGACGACTACCTGACCTCCGCCGGAGCCGCCTTCGGGACCCATATCAATGACGTGGTCTGCGGATTTGATGATGTCGAGGTTGTGTTCTATGACGAGCAGGGAGCCGCCGCCGTCGATGAGTTTTTTGAAGGCGGCGAGGAGGCGGGAGACGTCTTCGAAGTGGAGGCCGGTGGTGGGTTCATCGAGAATGTAGAGGACGCGGCTGCGAGCCTTCTGCGCGGCTTCGTTTTTGGGGGCGGCGTTGGCGGAGGTGCGGGCCTGGGCGAGGTGTTGTGCCAGTTTGACGCGCTGGGCTTCGCCGCCGGAGAGGGTGGTGGCGGACTGACCGAGGCGGAGATAACCCAGGCCCACTTCGTCGAGGACGGCGAGTTTGTCTACGATTTTAGGGTGGCCGGCGAAGAAGGTTACGGCTTCGCGGACGGTGAGGCCGAGGACGTCGTGGATGGATTTGCCTTTGTACTTGACTTCAAGGATGGCGGCTTTGTAGCGGGTGGCGTTGCACTCTTCGCAGGGGAGTTCTACGTCGGCGAGGAACTGCATTTCTACGGTGACGGTGCCGTCGCCTTCGCAGACGTCGCAGCGGCCGCCGGGGACGTTGAACGAGAATGAGCCAGCGGTGAGGGATTTGCGTTTGCTGTCGGGTTGGGCGGCGAAGAGTTCGCGGATGGGGTCGAAGGCTTTGGTGTAGGTGACGGGGTTGGAGCGGGGGGTACGGCCTATGGGGGATTGGTCGACGAGGATGACGTCGTTGAGGTATTGGGCGCCAGCGAGGCCGCGGTAGAGGTGGGCAGGGGCGTTGCGGTCGCCGGCTTCGTCCTGACCCAGCGCCATCTGGAGGGCGGGGTAGAGGACCTGGTGGATGAGGGTGGATTTGCCTGAGCCGGAGACGCCGGTGACGACGGTGAGCATGTTGAGGGGGATGTCGACGTCGACGCCGCGGAGGTTGTTGGCGCGGGCGCCTTTGAGGACGAGGCGCTCGCGGCCGGGCTCGCGGCGGTGCTTGGGGACCAGGATCTCGACGCGGCCGGAGAGGTATTTGCCGGTGAGGGAGTTGGGATCTTGCTGGAGTTCGGGGACGGTGCCGGAGGCCATGAGGCGGCCGCCTAGCTCACCTGCGCCGGGGCCCATGTCGAGGAGTTTGTCGGCGGCGCGGATGACGTCCGGGTCGTGTTCTACGACGAGGATGGTGTTGCCGAGGTCGCGGAGATCGAGGAGGATGCGGATGAGCTTGGCGGTGTCGCGGGGGTGGAGGCCGATGGAGGGTTCGTCGAGGACGTAGAGGGCGCCGACGAGGCGGGAGCCCAGCGAGGTGGCGAGCTGGATGCGTTGGGACTCGCCGCCGGAGAGGGTCGAGCTTAGGCGGTCGAGGGTGAGGTATTCGAGGCCGACTTGTTGGAGGAAGCCTATGCGCTCCTTGGTTTCTTCGAGGATTTTGCCGGCGATCTCTTCCTGTGACGGGGAGAGTTGGAGGTTGTTTAAGAAGTCCTGGGCGGCGGTGATGGTTAGATTGCAGGCTTCGCAGATGTTTTTGTCGTTCAAGAGGACGGCGCGGGCTTCGGCTCTCAGGCGTTGGCCGCGGCACTCGGGGCAGGGGGCGTAGCCGCGGTACTTGCTGAGGAAGACGCGGACGTGGAGTTTGTATTTTTTGCCGTCTAGGTCGTTGAAGAAGCCGCGGATGCCGGGCCAGGGGCCACGGCCGTCCCAGAGGAATTTGGTTTGGGCTTCGGTGAGGTCATACCACGGGATGTCGGTGCGGATGCCTTCGGCCTTGGCGGCGCGGAGCATGGCGGCGTGCCAGGGGGAGCGGTACTTGGGTTTGGTCCAGGGGTCGATGGCGCCGGCGTCGAGGGATTTGGATTTGTCGGGGACGATGAGGTTGGGGTCGAAGTCGATGGTGTTGCCGAAGCCCTGGCAGCGGGGGCAGGCGCCGTAGGGGTTGTTGAAGCTGAAGAGGCGGGGTTCGGGGTCACGGTAGGCGCGGTGGCAGGAGGCGCACTCGAAAGCTGCGGAGAAGCGGAAGGTTTCTGGATGTGAAGCCGCAGGTCTCTCCACTTTGGTCGAGATGACAGCGTCCTCTGGATCGGGCTGGCGGGGGAGGGTGCGGAAGACGATTTCTCCGGATTCGCGGTAGCCGGTTTCTATAGCGTCCACGAGGCGGGAGCGGTTGTCGTCGGAGGTGGTCAGTCGGTCGACGAGGACGTAGATGGGGCGGGTGCCGTTGGTGGCCGCGGTGAAATCGAGTT
>CAZZWG010000039.1:0-18118 GCA_964657685.1 Verrucomicrobia bacterium Tous-C9LFEB
GTGCCCCATTCTTTGCAAAGCAAAGGGTGGGGTCAGAACCACCACCAAACCCCCAAGCCACCCACCAACCGGGTGCCCCATTCTTTGCAAAGCAAAGGGTGGGGTCAGAACCACCACCAAACCCCCAGAACATCCTCACCCGCCACCCCCGCCTCACCGCCACCCTCACCACCCTCGTCGCCCTCTGGCTCTGCTTCATCGCCTTCATCGGCTGGGCCATGCGCCAGCCCCCCGAAACCTTCGGCCGCGTCATGTCTCACATGCCCACGCCCGCCTACTTCCTCTTTCCCTTCGAAACCATGTGGACCCAGGCCCGCGCCGGCCACCTCCCCGTAGGCGCCACCGCGCCCGATCTACCCCTCCTCACCCTCGCCGACAAGACCCCGCTCCAACTCGCCACCCTCTGGTCCCAGAAACCCGTAGTCCTCGTCTTCGGCAGCTACACTTGACCGCCTTTTCGGCGGGAGGTTCCCGCCCTCAACAAACTCGCGGAACAGTACAAAGGCAAAGTCGACTTCTACGCCGTCTACATCCTCGAAGCCCACCCCACCGACGTCTGGGAGATGCAGTCCAACCTCCGCGACAACGTCCTCTTCCGCAGCCCCCGCGACGAGGCCGAACGCTCCTCCGTAGCCGGCGCCTGCGTCCGCAAACTCGGCATCAAGTTCCCGGCCCTCCTCGACACCTTCGAAAACCGCGCCGAAACCGCCTACACCGGCTGGCCCGACCGCCTCTACCTCATCGCCCCCGGCGGCCGCATCCTCTACAAAAGCACCCCAGGCCCCTTCGGCTTCCACCCCACCCAACTCGCAGACGCCCTCCACCAAACCAACCCACCCCAAACCGCCTCCGCCTATTCTCCACGCTAACGACCTACCCACGTCAAAAAAGTTTGACACGAGTACCTCGGCGCATACAGTAGGCCTTGTTAAATATTTTTAACAAGGAGCCCTTCGATGCCCAGCCTCTCCTACCAGGAAAAATCACTCTACGGCTCACTGGCCGCAGAACTCATCGTCTACGGGCCCTACTTCTTCGTCCCCTTGCAAAACTCCGTCAACAAGGTCGCCGGCATGATCTTCAGCATCATCGTGCTCCAGATCCTCCTCCAATCCATCATCGCCCTCGCCACCCGCAACCGCATGAAGGACGAGCGCGACCGCCTCATCGAACTTCGCGGCTACCGCGTCGGCTACTTCGCCCTCGCCTCCCTCATGGTTCTCGGTCTCGGCATGCTCTGGTTCCACGCCACCCTTGGCCAACTCAACCTCGACCACCGCATGTGGGGACTCCACTTCCTCAGCGTCTTCTTCGGGATGCTCGTCATCTCGGACATCGTGAAAACCATTGCCCAGATCATCGCCTATCGGAGGCCTCTCTAAATGCCTTCCATTCGCAACCAGCTACGGGAACTCCGCGCAGCCCACGCCATGACCCAGCAGGACCTCGCGGACAACATCGGCGTCACCCGCCAAACCGTCATCGCGATCGAGGGGGACAAGTATTCGCCCTCGCTTGAAACCGCCTTCAAAATAGCCCTCATCTTCAACGTTCCCCTGGAACAGGTCTTCCAGTACGACCCCAAAGGCAAGCGCTAGCATTCAACCGAAGCGACATGCAACATCATCCGGCCTTGCGTTCTATTTCAACGAAATCCTTACAATAGAACTAGGTCCAAGAAAACACAGCCAACGCTGCGCCTTCCGAGACCAGACTTTCAGGAAGGGAGCTAACTCCCGTGAAAACAAGACTTTACCTGTAAATCCCTTCGTTGGAAGACTTTAGGGGATCAACACCCGCTAAAGCACAGCAAACAAGGAATTTAGCCTTTCCCGCCGGGGGGAGACCACCCCCTCCTACCGGACCACCTCACCCCGCTCCAGCATCCCAATCGCCTCCTCGGCCCGCTCCCGCAGTGCATTCCGCTCCGCACCACTCTTCTTCAGCATGGCGTTCAGAGGCATCCGCATCCGCTGGTTTCCTTCCAGCTTCGCCGCCTGCCTCTCCAGGAAGCTCCAATACAACGCCGTGAAGGGACAAGACCCTTCCCCCGTACTCTTCTTCGGGTCCAGCTTGCACTTACCGCAGTAGTCACTCATCCGGTTGATGTAAGCCGCTCCACTGACGTAAGGTTTGGTCGCCGTCAGGCCACCATCCCCGAAAGTTGCCATTCCCAGCACATTCGGCTCCACCACCCAGTCGTATGCGTCCACGTAAGCAAACCAGAACCAATCCGTAAGCTCACGCGGCGAGAAACCGCACAACGTAGCCAGATTGCTCAGCACCATCAACCGCGTGATGTGGTGCGACCAACCCTTGTCCACCACCTGCGCCACCACGGTATCCATACACCGCATCCCGCTCTCCACACCCCAATACACAGGAGGCAGCTTCCGGTGCGCATCCAGGAACGACGGCGCTCCGTCCGCCTGCACCGTCCTGTACCCATCCGTCGCCTCATGGATGTGCCGCATAAACTCACGCCAACCCAGCACCTGCCGAACAAAGCCCTCCGCACTCGCCAGCGGCACCTTGCCCTCCTCGTAAGCCGCGACAACATCCCGCACCAGGTCAACAGGCCGCAGCAGCGTAAGGTTCACCGTCGCTGAAGTGAGCGAGTGAAACAGGTCAGGATGCTTCGTACTCATCGCATCCTCCCAAGGCCCGAAATGCGGCAACATCGCCCGCAACGCAAACTGCCAGGCCTCTTCCGCCTGCTTCCGCGTCACCGGCATCTCGAAGCCCTCAACCTGCCCGAAGTGATCAGGATGACGCTCGGCAATCATCGCCATCACCTCCCGCGTAATCGCGTCCGGCGGAAAGCTTGGCCGTTCCGGCACAGGTATCTCACCCCGAAACGGCTTCCGGTTCTCCGAGTCATAACTCCACTGCCCACCAACCGGCTGCGCTCCAGCCATCAGGAACCCCGTCTTCCGCCGCACTGCCCGATAGAACCGGTCCATCAGGTACTGCCTCCGTCCACCCTCACCGGAACCCGCCCTGACCTTCCCAAATACCCCCTCAAAGTCCTCGGTCGTGGTCAACCACGCCGTATCGCTAACCTCCCGCACCCGCAATCCACGCTCCGCCTTGGCTTCGCCCAACTCCACGCGCAACTCTCGCTCCGCGGGCCGATTGACCACCAGCTCATCCCACGCCCACCGCTCCTGCAACGCCAGTAATCCATCACTGAAACCGCTGGGCGACGCCCCATAGACAACACGGCACCCGCGCTCGCCCTGCTCAAGCGCGAAGTGCCGCATCGCACTCAGCACCAGCGTCAGCTTCTTCTTGTGATACGGCCGTCGCGTGCCCTTGCCCCGCGATTCCATCATCACCACTACAGCATCTTCGGGCGGCGTCTCGGCCAAGGGTCCAACACCTTCATGCAGCCGGTCGTAGGGCACATAGATCCACCGGCGTCTCCGCGCCTCATCCTGCGTCGGCTCCATTCGCCGCACGTGCTCCCAAAAGCCGCCGTCCATCTTTCCATGCTAAGCAATTGCGACGCGAAACCAGGAGACGCAGAAGCAAAGTAAGAAAAAGGGTTGTGCACAGGCCAACAGAGGTTCACCAGATCGTGCATGGAGGAGGAACTTTCTCCTCGGTTCCGGTTTGGGGGATCTCAGGCCGTTGGCATCGGGTTCTGCTGCTTCTCCTTCAGCTCACTCAAAAGCTGCTCCACCTGGTCAGCCCTCGCCCTGCCTGCAGAGCGCTGATTTGCGGATTCCCAGACAAGCGAGGCTGCCTCCTCCTGCGCGAGAGATTCGGCTGCCTCGAGGTCTTCGCCTATGCGTCCGGCAGTTCGCTTCCCCTGCGTCGCAATGCCGGTCGCTCCATTACGCAGCGCCCGGCTCTCGGCCAGGTTGGTGAGGGTCCGAGCTCGGCGGTGCTGCGCGATCAGGCGATCGCAAGTAGCGCGTGTTTCCAACAGCTTGGCCTCCAGTTGGGCGTAGCTGGTGCGAAGCGCCTCAGCCTCTGCTTTCTGATCCGCTATCTGCGCGTTGCACGCGCTCAGGGTAGTTTCGTGGGTGAGAGCACGCGTAAGCGCGGCGCGTGCCTGCATGTCCTCACCCTCGCGGACTGCCAATTCGGCCTTGCGGTGCCAATCCGCGGCAATTCCCCGCTGTTCAAGGGCCTTCTTCTCCAGCAGATGCCGATCAGCGAGCGCGATCGCGACCTGCGTCTTCACCTGCATAAGCTGATTTTCCATGTCAACAAGCAGCTGCCTAAGCGTCGTCTCGGGATTTTCAGCGCGCTCCAGCAGATCACGAACGTTCGCTCGCAAAAGGGTAGTGACTCGTTCTATAAGGGCCATCAAAAGGGCTCCTTCCCCGTGAATCGTGGGCATGCCATGGCTCGGACTGGCCCATCCCCTCACGCGGAAGGGATGGGCCTGCTCCATGGATTCGGGACTGCGCTAGTTCGCTTTGGGTGGATTGCCGTCGAGAACTACCGGGACGGCCGGTATGGGCTTGCCATCCGGGTTAGGAGTCATGGCTTTGACGTTGCTCATGAGATCGCTCATCTTCATGCCGCTAAGCGCTTCGAAGAGGGCGGGCACTTGCGCAGCCATGCGGGTGATGTCACCGGTGAGCTTGGACGCGCCCATGCCCTCGCCGTCGCCTCCGGTGGAGACGATGGTGATCTTGTCGACCTTGCTGAGCGGCTCGGCCATGGCGCGAACAACCTCGGCCATGTTGGTGATGAGTTTGTCAACAACAGCGGCCTGGGTCCACTCCTGGTAGGCCTCCGCCTTGACGTTCATGGCCTTGGCTTCGGCTTCGCCCTTCTGGAAAATGATGGAGGCTTCGGCCTCGCCTTCGGTGCGGATGGCCTGGGCGCGGCCTTCAGCTTCCGCGATAAGGCGGGAGCGTTGGGCGCTGGCCATGTTTTCGATGCGCTGCTTCTCGATCTCCGAAGGCTTGAGAACAGTGGCGATGAGTTGGCGCTCGTTGCGCAGGATCTCCGCTTCCTGCACCTTGACCTGAGCTTCTTTTTCGACCTGCTGGACTTTTACCTGTTCGGCGATCACCTTCTGCTGCATGACGTTTGTCTGGAGCTCGTAAGATTTATCGGCCTGGGCCTGCTGTTTGCGCGATTGCTCTTCGAAGGTGGCCTTCTGGATGTCGAGATCGCGCTGGGCTTCCGCCTGTTTCGCGAGCGACATGGTTTCGGCGAGCACGCGCTCCTGGTCAGCGGAGGCTTTGGCAACGGCCGCTTCTCTTAGTGCAATAGCCCGGCGGATGGCGGTGTCGCGCTCGGCTTCGGCGGTAGCGATTTCGGCGTCGCGGCGGATGCGGGCAACATCGGGGCGACCCATGTTGGTGATGTATTCGTTCTTGTCGCGGACTTCCTTGATGGTGAAGCTGACAACTTCGAGGCCCATTTTACTCAAGTCTTCCGAGCAGGTGGCACGCATGCGTTCGCCAACCATTTCGGGCTCCTTCACGATCTGCTCGACGGTGAGTTGGCCGATGATACCGCGCAGATGGCCTTCCATGACGAGGCGGATGAGGCCTTCGCGCTCGGCGGGTGTTTTGGTGAGGAACTGCTCGGCGGAGGTCATGATGCTTTCGGCGTCGGAGCGAACCTTGATCTGGGCCACTGCTTCGACGGTGACTGCAACGCCCTGGCGGGTGTACAGATCCTGCTGCGGGGCGACGTCAAAACTCATGAGTTCCAGCGAAAGTAGACGGGCGTGCTCGAACATTGGAAAGATGAAGGTACCGTGGCCCTTCACGACGCGCTGGCCGCGCATGCCGTAGACGATGAGCGCCTCGTTAGGGCCGGCCTTGCGAAAGAGGCGGGCGAGCGTGCCCATGAGGATGAGGGTGCCGAAGGCGATCAGAGCGATGGTAATGACGATCTCGTGAGACATGGACTCCCCTCTCCAAGGGGGTTCCTGCTGGTTGTAATTTGGGTTATGGTTTGGGGTTGAGCTGTACCTTTACGGCACGGCAGGGAAGCTGGGCAGGGTAAGAAAGCGGGCTCTTCACTACGGCCTTCGGCCCGCGGCGAGATGACAAAGTCAATCATCAAGAGTCGGTGTTGCGGGCCAGAGGCGCGTCGTCGCCGAGAAGAGAGTGTTGGAGTTCGTCCCAACGGCGGACGTGGCCGATGCCGCGGTAGTAGCGCAGTACGACGACTTCGGCGTTGCGCACAATGGGCTGACCATCCTCCGAGCAGATCGGCATGGAGCGGCGCGCGCCATTCTGCGTGTAGAGCATCTCGCCGACACCTTTCGAAGGCACGGCGGCGCTGACGCGGCCAAGGATGCCCACCATGGGGGTATCAGCGGGCTCGAGGGTTCGCTCGCGTGGAAGAAGAACCCTGGCGAGGAACCAGTAGACGAGGCCCGCTCCCGCAAGCCCGCTGAGCGCGGCGAAGGCGCAAACAGCCACGGTGGTGAAGATGTGACCATGGGTGAGCAGATAGCCTGTGCCGCCGAACCAGCAGAGGAAGGCAACGACGGTGAAGCCATTGACTGGGGCCATTTGGCTTCCACCGCGCATGGCGCCGCCATGCGGACCGGCTTTGGACAGCCCGTGCCCATGACCGCCAAAGTGCCAGTTGCCCACGTGCAGGTGGAGGAAGCCGCCGAAAAAGGTGACGCAGCTGAGGGTAAGGCCCACGCCGAAGCAAATCAGGTAAAGGGCATCGGCGGTTGGATGGAGAAGGGTGTTCACTTCGGGCCTCCGGTGGAGGTGGGATAGGAATGACTTGGAGAGAAGGGCACCTTGGAAGCTTTCCCGTGGCTCTCTGGAGTATGGTCCTGCGGGCGAAGCAAGGTTAGCAGACGTTCAGCAAGTTGCGGCGTTTCGAGGATGCTGCTGAGAAGCAGAAGGCAGCTGCGGGAATCCTTGTGCCTGGCAAGATTCAGAAGGGCACGGCAGAGTGAGGGGTCGCGGCGGCGGAAGCGCTCAGCCCCGCTAAGGAGCCAGCTATCAAGACGATCTTCGTGCAGGCGGGCATCGGAAAGGAGTTCTGCGTGGTAACCATCAGGGTCGTCGACGAGGTAGCCGGGGTGCACTTTGAAAAAGCGGGCAAGCAGGAGGCGGGAGGTGTTGGTGAGATGGGGGCGGGTGCCGGACTCGATCTGGGAGAGATAGCTCTGGGAAAGAGATTCGCCGAGTTCATCGCGCAGGGCGCGGACGAGCTCACCCTGCGTGAGAGGGCGATTCAAACCGCGCAGGCTACCTTCGATATCACGGAGACAACGGAGTTTATCGGCTAGTTTCACAGTGATTGCAATCCGCCATCGTTATATTGCAATTTGCAATCACAAGTCAAGCGGTCCTTTGAAGCCGACAGGCGTTCAATAGTTTCAGCAGCGAATTGCTTTCACTTCTAGATATTCATTGTGGATGAGAATTTGGTGGTCTGGGTCAGAGGCTACGTTAGCGCCGGCCCAGAGAGCCTCCAGTTCATCGGCAAAAACGGCCCGGGCGGCTGGATCTAGCCTGCTGAAAGCGACCTGGGTAGGACCGAAGTACTGGCGGAAGAAAGCAACTGCGCCGGCGGGACTGGTGGGCATGTCGAACTCCAAGGGGCAGTGACCGACCTTGATGTCGTGGAAAGCGGAAGCGAGACGTTGCCGGACGATGCGCTCGTCACCCCAGAGAACCGGGGCGGAAATACCTGGGGGAGGAGGACTGTGTCGTGCGCTGACGGCGAAGAGTGCGCCGGAGAAGCTACCCGGGTTCCAGTTAGCCATGGCGAGGCGTCCGCCGGAGACGAGTACGCGGGCGAACTCGGCGGCGACGCGATCGGGACGGGGCGCGAACATGGCACCGAACATACTGATAACAGCGTCGAAGCTGGCATCGGGATAGGGCAGGTCTTCGGCATCACCTTCATCGAAAGCTATGTGCAGGCCAGCCGCAGAGGCACGCTGACGTGCCTGAGCAAGGAGGTTTGGGGCTATATCGACGCCGGTTACGGCGCAACCGAGTTGAGCGAGAGGGATCGCTGTGTTTCCGGTGCCACAGGCGACATCAAGAACGCGGGTGCCCCGCGGGAAGGCCAGGCGGTGGACGAAAATTTCGGCCCCGGCGGAGATGGTACGGGCGATCTGGCCGAAGTCTCCGGCCATCCAAGAGGCGCGCATCGAGGACTTGATTTGATCCAGAGAGGGTTCAGAGGCAGGCATGAGGGTTCCAAGGATGCAGGTGGGGACAAGTTTGGCCGCCCGTAGTGGGCGCGTCAATCCATTTCGTGCTGATTGGATCGAGTGTGGCCTTTCGCCTACAGAAAGGCTGGCCCAGCTTGGTGCAAACTGTTCCTGGATCCATCGGATGATCGTGGAGGGTCAGAGTGACTTCAATGCTGTTAAGGACCGGGAGCAACAGAAGGCTGATCCGTTACGCGGTGAGCGGATGCAGCCTTGGGTCGGTGCTGGTGGCCCGGAGCGATGAGGGAGTTTGCGCGATCCTGCTCGGGGACGATGTGGAGGCTCTTACGCGTGATCTACGGGATCGGTTCTCCGGGGCGGAGTTGCTCCGGGGAGAGTCGGATTTTGAGGGTCTGATTGCCGACGTCACTTGCTTGATTGAGGAACCCGGTGCGGGGACGAATTTACTGCTAGATACGCGCGGGACAGCTTTTCAGAAGAAGGTTTGGGAGGCGCTTCGGGCCATACCCGCGGGAGAAACCCTGAGTTACGGGCAGATAGCAGAGCGCATTGGATCGCCCGGGGCTGCGCGGGCGGTCGGGGCGGCGGTCGGAGCCAATGCGCTGGCGGTGGCTATTCCCTGCCATCGGGCAGTGCGAAACGACGGTACGATGGGCGGCTATCGCTGGGGAGTCGCGCGTAAACAGAGGCTACTGGCTCGGGAGGGAGCACTAGGGTTGTTACTGCTCCCTGACCTCGACGTTGCGATTGCCTTATGAACCTGTGGCGGGGGAAGCGCCACCCATATCGGCCATGGTGCTGCGCAGATAACGATGTGGGTTAACGGCAGTGCCGCGGACCTGGACTTCATAGTGGAGATGTGGGCCAGTGACGCGGCCCGTGTGCCCGACATAACCGATGACTTCGCCCTTGACGATCTGCTGGCCTGCTGTGACGTTAAAGCCGGAAAGATGACCGTAGACCGTGACGATGCCGTTACCGTGATCAAGCTGAATTTCGTTGCCGTAGCCCGTGCCGAGCCCCGCCTTGAGGATGCGGCCGGCGGCCGGGGCGTGAACGGGGGTCCCATTCGGTGCGCCGATGTCGATACCTTTATGAAATTCGCCTGTACCCAAGCCGAGGATGGGGTCCTCGCGCTGACCAAAGCCGGAGTTGATGGGTCCGAGGATGGGCCACATGTCAGGAATGTTCGAGCCGGAGAGGGTGGAGCCGAGATCGAGGCCGCCGGCGAGGTCGCCAAGGGAGCCTCGGACGCCGAGGCTTGCATTCAGGGCTTGCGCAGGCGGTGCGATGATGCCCTGGTGCGCTGTACTTCGAAGGGCATAGAAGGTGTCGAGCGATCTGTAGTAGCTGTCGTCCGTGAAGGCGGTCTCGTCCTTGAGCGGAGCCTCTCTTGCAATCGAGGCGCTTGCGACCGCCTTGCCAGGGTGCGGGGAGTGGCCGCGGGCAAAGCTGAGTTTGCCGGCGGTCAAGCCGTAGATGGCAGATACTTCGGTGGCAAGCGAACCCAGGCTGGCGGCTTGCACGTCGCGTTCGTGGGCGGTCTTTTCGAGATGGGCGTAATCAGAACGGCTTTGCGCCAACTGATAGCGGAGATGATTGGTGGTTTCCGCTTTGGCCAGCATCCGGGCGTAGGAGCCGGCCAGACCGGCGATCGTGAACATGCCGACAAGCGCCGAGGAGAGAAAGACGTACACATAGCGCATGGGAATGGAGATGCGCTCGGACTCTCCGTTCTCCGATCGCGTGACATAGACGATGTAGCGCTTGCGCATAAAACCTTTGGCCCGGCCTGCCACAGCCCGGGAGGGCGAGACGAGGCTCGTAGGTTATGACGCCCGCAAGCAGGCGAAAGACTCCCACTCCGCTGCGAGAAACCGTGCATCTGAAACGGTCGCGAAGAAGTTGTATTCAGATGATAGATGTTGTACTTAGGGTAGGTAACCCATACCGGAAATTGAGATGCTGGAAAGTTCCCGAAGAGTGTTGGACGGCTATGCTGGTGCGATGCGGCGAGTGCACTCAGGGGCGACCAATCGGGGAGGGGAGCTGGCGCTCATTGAGCGGATACGCCTGGCCGTTGGTGGCGCGAGGGGACGGGGCGAGGTGCGGCTGGGGATAGGCGACGATTGTGCGATTGTGCGGTCGCGACCGGGGGAGGAGATAGTCGTCACGACCGACTTTTCCCTTGAGGGACGGCATTTCCGGCGGGACTGGCACAGCCCGCAGTCGGTGGGTCACCGGGTTCTGGCGCGTGGGTTGAGCGATCTGGCGGCGATGGGAGCCCGGCCCGTGGCGGCTTTTCTCTCTCTGGCACTGCCAAGGGCTGTGGCGCAGGACAGGGATTGGTTGGACGGTTTTCTGGATGGACTGCTCGGGCTGGCGCGCCGAACGGGGACGCCGCTGGCGGGTGGCGATACCTCCGAGGCGCCGGAGGACGGGGTGCTGGCGGATGTTGTGCTGCTGGGGGCGGTGAAGCAGGGCCGGGCGCTGCGACGGGGTGGGGCGCGTGCGGGTGACAGGCTATATGTCACAGGGAGTTTAGGAGGGGCAGCAGCCGAGTTGCAGGCGTTGACGGGGGGTGGGGTCGTTGCCGGGGAAGGCGAACATCCACAACTGTTTCCGGAGCCGCGACTGGGGGTGGGGCAGGCGCTGGTGCGGCGGCGGCTTGCGGCGGCGGGGATGGACGTAAGTGATGGGTTGTCGACGGATGTACGGCACATATGTGAAGCGTCGGGAATGGCGGCCGAGATTGAGTCTGAATGGCTGCCGCTACACCCGCTCTTAGCGGGCAGGACACGCGAGGCAGCATTGAAAGCAGCGTTGGACGGGGGGGAAGACTACGAATTGCTGTTTGCGGCGAGGCCCTTCGCGCGGGTGCCGCGCCGGATTGCGGGGGTAAGCGTGACGGAGATCGGGCGGGTGGTGGAGCGGCGACGGGGGCGGCCAGTGGTGAGCCTCATCGATGCAGCGGGGCGACAAAGACCGCTTGCAGCGGGCGGATGGGAGCATCTGCGGTGATCGTTGATGCATTTGCGCGAAGCTGGTCGGCCGAAGTGCTGGCGCGTCCTCCGCTGATTGCGCCGGTGCGGCAGTACGTATATCCGCAACAGGTGCCGGGGGAGGAAGACGCTCTGGCGCGAGGTGCTCTGGTAGTGAAAGTGCGCCCGGCGAACGGGGGAAGTTTTCTCGGGACCTTTGCGCTGGGATTCCGAGAGGCTTCCCTGCCCTCGGGGCTGTGGGCCTGTCCGGCGCTGGATACGATGCTGGCGGTCGCGGGAGGTTACGCCTACATGGTGGACACGACAGCGCCCGAGCGGAGCGAGTTGCTCGAGCAGCGTCCGGTCACCGCTATTCTGGCGGCGCCGGACGAGGGATTACTGCTGCTGGCGGGGTTCCACGACGTGCTGGCAGTGGGCTCGGAGGGAGTGCGCTGGAGGACAGGGCGGTTGAGTTGGGAAGGGGTGACCCTGCGGGAAGTTCGAGGTGGGCGGTTGCTGGGGGAGGGGTGGGATATGTACACCGACGCCGAGGTCGGGTTTGCGGTGGACCTGCGAACGGGGCAGCACGAGGGTGGAGCGCATCGGCGGTAAACTGGGGCTGGGAGACATTCAGAGGCAAAAGGCACTATTGCTAGAAGCTCTTCGGTATTTCAAGGAGCAAGGGCGTAGAAGCTGAGAGCAGCGTCGCCCTGCTCAAGCAGGCGGGTGCGGCGGAGGCGGCCGAAGGCTTCGGCGGGCGGTGCGCGGCGGGCGTGTTCGGCGGCAATGACGGCGTTTACTGCCAGCAGAACGGAGGCGTGGTCAGCGAGAAGGTTCAGGGTGGCGGCGTACTCCGTAGCGGCTTCATAGGGAGGGTCAAGGAAGATGATGTCGTAGGGGATCGCCTGCCCCGTGGCGGCCAGCAGCGCTTTGGCGACAGGGCGTGCCTCAATGGAGGCGATGTTGTCCAGGGCGAGCGTCGCAAGGTTTTTGCGCAGTGCCGCAAGCGCCGGGGGAGCCTTTTCTATGAAAAGACAAGAGGTGGCGCCGCGGCTGAGGGCCTCTATACCGACGGCGCCGGAACCGGCGTAGAGATCGGCGAAACGGGTTTTCGCGACGCGTGGACCAAGCACGTTGAAGAGGGTTTCGCGCAGCCGATCGCTGGTGGGACGGGTGGCGAGGCCCCCGGGGGCGATGAGAAGACGGGAACGATGGTAGCCGGCAATCACGCGCATGCGCTTTTGAGCATAGCGCCGGATTTGTGGTGCAGACGGCAATCGGTGTTTGCGGATGCACCTACAATCGGAGTGTGCTTCAGTTTTCTCTTCCCATGGGCCGGTGGCTGGGTGTGCATATTCGCGTGCATGTCTCTCTGTTTCTCTTGCTAGCGCTGGCGTCGGGGTACTCGCTGGTGGCGGCAGGCGGAGTAGTGCGCGGGGTGGCGCTGTGGATGTCCTTATGCGCGGCGGTGCTGGTGCGGGAGGGCGCGCGAGCCATCGCCGCGGCGTACTTCGGGATGCCTCTGCGCGCGCTGTTCCTGATGCCGGTGGGCGGCGTGATGGCGCTGGCTCCGCGGCAGGGCGGGCTGCCGGTGAACGAGACGCGGGCGATCACGTGGATTGGTTCGGGAGCGAACTTCGGCGTGGCTTTGCTGCTGCTTGGCTTCGCCTACGGGGTGGATCCTCACGTGAAGCTGGTAAGCCAGCCGTGGATTACGGTGGAGCATATTCTGCGCAGCGCGGTGTGGCTGCAGGTGATTGTAGGGGCGATCAATCTGCTGCCGTCCTCATCTCTGCCCTCCCGGAGAATCTTCAAATCGAAGCCGGAAGCGGAGCCTGCGAATGGGACAGGTGGATCAAGCGCCGTAGGTGGCAAGGTGCGGGCGGCGTTTGGGTTATGGACGGCGGTGGCGCTGGCCAGCATTCTCAGCGGTTTCCTGAGCGGTCTTTTGTGGCCGGTGCTGCTGGGGTTTACGGTGCTGCTGACGGTCTACCTGAATCGCGCAGCCGGTATGGGCGCGATGGAGGGGCTGCCTGTGGCGGTGCGCGAGGTAATGTTGACCGAGTTTAGACCGCTAAGCGCGTCGAGCACATTACGTGACGCCGTGCGGCAGACGACGCACTCGGTGCAGGAGCTTTTTCCGGTGCTGCGCGGCGAACGGCTGGTGGGGTGGATCTCGCGGACGGCGCTGCTGGCGAAGCTGCGCACCGATGGAGACGGCTTTTTGCAGGGGGCTATGTCGCGATCGCTGCAGGCGGCGAACCCTGCGGAGAAGATCGGCGAGGCGCTACGGCGGGCGGCCGCGCTGGGCGCAAGTGAGTTTGTGCCGGTGGTGGAGGACGGTGCGATGGTTGGAATGCTAACGCCGGGAAGCGTGGAACGGGCGGTGGGGCAGTTGCGCTGGACCAAGGCCGCTGCGGAGCGCGAGGAGCGGTGAGCGATGGGGTGACCGCGGTGGACGCCGGTGGGACGGAACGACCGCTGGCACCGGGGTTGTACCTGGTCGGGACGCCGATCGGGAATCTCGAAGACATCACGCTGCGGGCGTTGCGGGTTCTGCGGTCGGTGGACCGGATCGCGTGTGAGGATACACGGCAGACTCAGAAGTTGCTGAATCATTACGGCATTCGCAAGCCGACGGTGAGCTATCACCTGCATAACGAGCAGGGTCGGGCGGAGGAGTTGATTGGAGCGCTGCGCGAGGGAGGCCGTGTGGCTGTAGTCAGCGATGCGGGGATGCCGGGCATCGCTGACCCGGGGGAGGCTCTGGTGCGGGCAGCGGTGGCGGCAGGGGTAACGGTGTTTCCTGTGCCTGGGGCGAATGCGCTGGTGAGTGCGGTGGTGGCGAGTGGGTTGAGCGCTGAACAGTTTGCCTTCGGGGGATTTATGCCGGCCAAGGGTGGGCAGCGTAGGACGCTTCTCGAGGGTTTGCGGGGGCGCATGCTAGCGGAGAATGCCGCGGGCGTGGGTGCGACACAAGTATTTTATGAGGCGCCGCATCGGATCCTCGAAAGTTTGCAGGATGTCTTACAGGTGTTTGGAACTTCACAGCAGGTGGTGGTGGCGCGCGAGTTGACGAAGCTGCATGAAGAGTTTTTGCGAGGAACGGTGACTGAGGTCCTGGGAATCCTGCAAGGGCGGGAGATTGTGCGGGGAGAGATGGTTATGTTGCTTGATGGGGGTGTGAGTGCGGAGGCAGGTGGGACGGAGTCATCGGTGGCCGAAGAGGTGACGGCAGCGATGCGTGAGGGTTTGAGCGAGAAAGAAGCGCTAAAGCGGGTGGCGAAGGGGCGGGGACTGGGCAAGAGCGAGGCGTACCGGGAGTGGCAGCGGGGGCGGAAGTAGCACCGGAGGGAACGGTGAGGTGTAGCCTACACATAAAAGAGAGAACGACATCATGAAGCTTCTTTGCCCTGCTTTGCTCATGCTGCTGGCAAGTTCGCCTGCGGAAGCACTCTGGTCGGCTCACCGCAAAGGACCACACGGGTTGGAGGGGTGGGAACGGACGGAGGTGAAGACCGGGCTGGAGAAGCAGGGTCCGCTGCCGGTGGCCCTGCTGCTTGCGCGCAAGGGTCATGTGTTTCGGCGCATCAGCGGCGATCCCTTTGTATGGAATTGGCAGTTTCAGGATGACGGGAGACGTGTCGCGTTTGAGGCAGGGCCTCTGCACTTCTCTATGCAGTGCTCTCTGGAGGACGTGGATACCGGCGAGGTCATCGCAACTTACGACTGTTCTTCCGAGCCGCTACCGGCCGACGCGCCACCCTGGGTGAGATCACTGGAGGAAGCGGGTCATGCAAAGGGAAACTGAGGCCGTCAGACCGTCTCACGGCCCTTCAGGCGGTCGTAAGTGTAGACATCGCTGGTGGTACCAAGGGATTCGTTGTAGAGGCTGAGGGCACCGGTGGCGTTGCGAAGTTCCTGGTCGAAGCGCTGGATGGCGCGGAGGTGCTCGGCTGTGGCGGGGATCCGGAGTTTCGCGGTTTCGAGGAATTTCTGGTAACCGTGATCGACGAGGCGTGAAACTTCGCCGTTGAGGACCCAACCGGCCTTGGTGAGCAGGCGAACGGGAAGGTTCTTGCCGGGGCCGGGGGCGATCTCGGCGGCGCAGCCGTATTTAGAAACCCGTCGGGCGCCAGCCTCCGGCTTTGCACCGCCGGTGGCAGGAGAAACATCGAATCTTTCGTTACCGAGGGTGGACAGCACGCCGTCGAAGGTCAGTACAGGGCTTTGCTTGGTGATCTTGTTGCGCATTGTGGGGGCGTTGCTCCGGGCAGGGTGGGCAGCAGGACACGACCGGAAGACGGACCGCGGCTGGGCTACACTCGCATCTAAACTGTCGCACACTGCTGCACCGGGCTTCAAACGATAGGTCACGGGAGCGAGCGGAGGGAATGGGTTATGTCGATCGTCGCAGAGGATGAGTTCGTGATGGGTGGGGTCAGCACCACGCACGCGAGACTAGGGACGGCGCTGCTGGATCGCGTGGGACACACGCCGCTAATCCGGCTGGACCGGCTTACAAGAGGGCTGCGCGGGGTGCAAATCCTGGGCAAGGCCGAGTGGGCGAATCCGGGCGGAAGCGTAAAGGATCGGGCGGCGTCGGCGATTGTTCACGATGCGCAGCGCAGAGGTTTGCTGGGACCGGGGAGAATCCTCTTGGACGCGACAAGTGGGAATACGGGGATCGCGTATGCCATGTTGGGGGCTGCGGAGGGCTTTCCGGTGACGTTGTGCATGCCTTCGAACGTAAGCACGGAGCGCAAGCATATCGTGAACGCGTACGGGGCGGAGATCATCTACACCAACCCGGCAGATGGGTCAGACGGAGCGATCCGCATGGCGCGGAAGCTTGCGGCGGAGTTCCCGGAGCGGTACTTCTACGCCGATCAATATGGCAACGAAAATAATTGGCGGTCGCACTACTACGGCACGGCGAACGAGATCTGGGAGCAAACGAAAGGTCGGGTGACGCACTTTGTTGCGGGGTTGGGTACCAGTGGGACCTTTATGGGAACTACGCGGCGGTTGCGGGAGCTGAATCCGGCGGTGAGGTGCTACTCCATGCAGCCGGATTCCCCATTTAATGGGCTGGAGGGGCTTAAGCATATGCCGACGGCGATTGTGCCGCCGATCTACGACGAGCACTTGGCAGACCGCAATCTCGAAATGCCGACGGAGCGGGCGTATGCCATGTGCAAACAGCTTGCGCGAACGCAAGGATTGCTGGTGGGGGTTTCGGCTGCAGCCGCGGTGGCGGCCTGCTTGGATGTAGCGGGGGAAGAGGCGCGGGCTGGGCGTGAGGCGGTGATTGTGACTATCCTTTGCGACTCGGCGGATAAGTACCTGAGCGAGCGTTTCTGGAGTGAAGCGACACCTGAGGCTGCGGCGGCGGATGCTGTCGACAGCGAGGTATTTGCAGGGCAGAACGCGTGAGTGAACAAGGTAGCGTAGTACCTTTGCGGATCGCGGAAGATCTGTTTCAGCAGCTGAGAGCGCACGGGGAAGAGACCTATCCCAACGAGTGCTGCGGGATCATGCTGGGCAAGGCAGGCAAAGATGGGATCGAGGTCAGTTCCCTGCTTCGGGCCGGCAATGCGCGAACCGATTCGGCGCACAACCGCTACCATATTGATCCGCGAGAGTTAATCGCGGCACAGCGTGAGGGCCGCAGGCTAGGGTTAGAGATTGTGGGGTTCTACCATTCGCATCCGGACCATCCGGCAATGTGGTCCTCCACGGATTTCGCCGAGGCGCACTGGTACGGCTGCAGCTATGTAATTACGGCGGTGGACGGGGACAAACAGACGGGTAAGGCTACGTTGACGAACAGTTTTCTGCTGACCGGGACTGGTGAGGAGGATAAGGTTCTGGACGCGCAGCCGATTGCGATTGGCTAGCATCAGAGACAGCGAACATGTAAGCAGAGGCGATAATCAATACTATGAAGATTCACATTCCCACACCGCTGCGTGCGTACACGGACAAGCATGAAACCGTAGACGTGCGCGGCACGACCGTCGCGACCGGCTTGCAGGGCTTGGTGGAGACCTACCCCGCGCTCAAGAATCACCTGTTTACCCCGGATGGCAAGCTTCGCTCGTTTGTGAACGTTTACGTAAACGACGAGGACGTGCGCTATCTTCCCGAAAAGGAAGATACCCCGGTAGCGGATGCCGCTGAAGTGACAATCATCCCCTCGATCGCAGGCGGCTGTTCTGTCCACTGTCGCTGTTGTCACTAGAGGCTGAAGCTGCCTCGCGCATCGGCGCTCATCCTACGCGCATCCACTTGGATAGGAGTCGGTAGCAGGGTTGCCTGCGGCCGGCCTTTGCTGTGTCCTGAAGGGATTCCATCTTTCTATGATCGCCACTCAAGAACTGACATCTACCGAGCTCCCTAAGCTGACCAATGAAGAAATAGTGCGCTACTCGCGGCACCTCATATTGCCGGAGGTGGGCATGGAAGGGCAGCAGAAGCTGAAGGCTGCCAAGGTGCTTTGCGTGGGCACCGGCGGGCTCGGCGCGCCGCTGGCGTTGTACCTGACGGCTGCGGGTGTGGGCACGATTGGGCTGGTGGACTTCGACGTGGTGGATGAGAGCAATCTGCAGCGGCAGATTATTCACTCACAGGCAACTGTGGGAATGTTGAAGGTCGACTCCGCCGAGGTGATGCTGAAAGGGTTGAATAAGAACGTCAACGTCGTGAAGCACAACGAGATGTTGACCTCTGCAAATGCGCTGGAGATCTTCAGGGAATACGACATCATCGCCGATGGCACAGATAACTTCCAGACGCGTTACCTGGTGAATGATGCCTGCGTGTTGACGGGTAAGCCGAACGCGTACGGATCGATCTTCCGGTTTGAGGGGCAGGCTTCGGTGTTTGCGACGGAGAAAGGGCCTTGCTACCGCTGCCTGTATCCGGAGCCGCCGCCGCCGGGGCTGGTGCCCTCGTGCGCCGAGGGTGGTGTGCTGGGTATTTTGCCTGGGCTGGTAGGCGT
>CAZZWG010000040.1:0-17872 GCA_964657685.1 Verrucomicrobia bacterium Tous-C9LFEB
GATACAGCTTGTGCGGCAAAATCACCGTCCGCGGCACCGCTACGCCCAGCTTCGAGGCCAGCGCATAGTTGAAAAACTTGTCGTCCGCTGACCACCAGAACGGGTTATTGATGACCTGCGTCCCCGTCAAAACAGCATTCTTCAGATATGCCCGGTAAAACGGCACCTCATGCGAGATCCGGTCCACAATCACCGCATAGGGGCAGGGCTCCGCCATCACCACGCCCCCTACCTGCACAAACTCCGCCCGAATTCCGTTGATTTCGCGCTGGTTGATCTCCTCCACCAACGCCCCGGGGAACGTGTTCTCCTGCCCAAACAAAACACCAATCACCTTGTTCGCCATCATCCCTCCATCTTCAAAACCACTCGCCAGCGCGAAGCGCCAACCGTCTCAACCAACCGCCTCACCGCCAACGCGAAGCGCCCTTCACAAATACACCTTCACCATCTCACGCCACCACGGCCAGTCATGCCGCGCACCATCGCCCCAGACATCCATCTGCACCGGAATATCCTTCGCCCGCATCGCCGCCGCCATCCGCTCATTATCGTTCCAACACTGGTCATGCACCCCGGTCGCCAGCACATACGTTCGCCGCCGCATCTGCCCCAGAAACCACTCATCGCTCAGCCCGGGCAGGTAGTCCAGCGGCAAATTGTAGTACGTATTCGCATCGTAATACCCCGGCAAAAATCCCAAAGCCTTCATATCGAAAGCCCCACTCATCGACAAAAACCCCGTAAACACATCCGGATGCTTCAAGCTGCAGTTCACCGCATGGAAGCCGCCAAAGCTGCACCCCATCGCCACAAGGTGCGGCGACTGGTTCCTCCAACGCACAAATGGAACCACCTCCCGCACAACGTAGTTGTCATACTGCACCTGCCGCGCAATCCGCCAGTCCGGCCCAACCCCGCGGTTGTACCAGCTCTCCGAATCCACCGAATCCACACAGAACAATTGCAGGCGGCCACCTTCGATCTTGTCAGCCACAGCCCCCACCATGCCATTATCTTCAAACTCGAAAAATCGAGCCTGTGAGGTCGGAAACACAATCGCTGGCAGCCCCCCATGCCCAAACACCAGCATCTCCATCTGCCGACCCAGCTCCCCCGAGTGCCACCGATGGTATTCCCGATTCATGCATCTACCCTCAGGTACCCTGAACCCTGAGCACAACCAGATTCACCCCGCACGCCAAACTCTTCACGCCCTTGCCCACAGACCACCAACAATCCGCCTCCCGTACCGCCGCGCCGCTCACATCCGCGCAGCATCTGCCCTTCGACGGCCCGCAGCCCGAAATGGATGCCGCCGGCCACTGGCGTTGGGATCACGACGACAACCTCGACAACAACCCCCGCCTGCGCCGCCTCCACAATTTCCAATCCAGCTATCTCTCCACCGACCGCGACATCGCCATCTGGCTACCTCCCACCTACGGCGCCGACCCGGACCGCCGCTACCCCGTCCTCTACCTCCACGACGGCCAGAACCTCATCGATCCCCGCACGTCCTACGTCCCCGGCCGCACCTGGTGCGCCCACGCCACCGCCGACCGCCTCACCCGCGAACAACTCATCGAGCCGCTCATCCTCGTCGGCATCAACAACACCGGCCATCACCGCATGGAGGAGTACACCCCCAGCAAAGACTGGCGTCACGGTGGCGGCAAAGGCCCCCTCTACGCCCGCCTCCTTGTCGACGAACTCAAACCCTTCATCGATTCCTCCCTCCGCACCCTCACCACTCCCGAAAACACCGGCCTCGCCGGCAGTTCGCTCGGTGGCCTCATCTCCCTCGCCATCGGCCTTGACTACCCGCAAATCTTCGGCAGGCTCGGCGTCCTTTCCCCCAGCGTCTGGTGGAACCGCCGCGACATCCTCACCCGCATCGGCCCCGAAGACTCGCCCCGGCCCCGCATCCTTCCCCCCTTCCTCCGCGGCAATCCTTCCCCCCGTCCCGAACCGGTCTTTCACGAGGGACGCCCCCGCCCACGCATCTGGCTCGACATGGGCATGAACGAGGGCCTGCGCCACCTGCGCGACTGCGACCTCCTCCATGACCGCCTCCTCACCCGGGGATGGCAGGACAACGTCGATCTCAAATACCTCCGTGTGCCCGGCGGCGTTCACGATGAAGACGCCTGGGCCCGCCGCTTCGACCGCGTCCTCCAGTGGCTCTTCCCACGAAAGTCGTACTAGAACCCCGCTTCTTCGCAAACTGCAACGAGAACATGGTCTCCAGGTCTTCTCCACTCACCCAAATCTGCCCTGCGCTCCCCCACCGGTGCTATGCAGATTGCGCCAGTTGAAGCCGAAAATAGGTGCACTATGTGTAATGCTCTGCCAAAACAACGGGCCCTAACGACCGAGGCAACTTCTGCTGAGCTCCTCGTCTCTCCCGTGTCGGCACTCCAGACGGGCCACGGTCTCGCGGAACAAGGGCAGGAGCACTCCCCCCAAATCCAGTTGACGCAGCCAACCGAGCAAGCCAGCCAGGTTGTTAATGTCCAGCAACTGGAAATGTTAGAGATGTCCAGACTCATCCTCGAGTCAGCCGGCGACGGCATCTACGGCCTTGATGCAGAGGGCATGGTGACCTTCGCCAACTCTGTAGCAGAACAGATAACAGGCTGGTCCGCTGAAGACATGCAAGGACGCACCCAGCACAGCCTAGTCCATCATTCTCATCGCGACGGATCGCCCTACGATCGACACCTCTGCCCGATCTACGAGGCTCTCCAGGACAGCGTCAGCCATCATCGCGAAGACGAGGTCTTCTGGCGGAAAGATGGCACCTGCTTCCCGGTGGCTTACACCAGCAACCCCATCCTTGTGGACGGGCAAAACAGGGGAGCCGTCGTGGTCTTCCGCGACATCACGCTCCAGGTCCTCGTACGCGAGTGGCAGGTACGCAAAACCCAGATCTTCGCCAGCATCGTCGCCATGGACGGCCTTCCGCGAACGCTCTCCCTGCTCGCCGAAGCCATCAACTCCTTCCGTCCGGCCTTCTCCGTAGCCTTTCTCGTACGCGAAGCGTCAGCTCTCCGCCTCATCGGCCACTCCAACCTCCCGGAAAAACTACGCGCCGCCATCGACACCGTGCCCCTGGAAGCCAAGACGCAACTCTGCGGACGCGTCGTCCTGCAGCGCACCGCCATGCTCGCCGAACGTAGCTTCTCCAGCCCGGATGACGCGGGTGTCACCGTTGCCCTGCAGGAATGGTCCGTACCCCTGCTCTCACTGGATGGCGAAACCCTCGGCGCCCTCTCCCTCTTCGGCAAAATCACACCCCGTGATCAGCAGGAACTCGCCTCCATCGTCGCCGATGCGACCGAACTCGCCCGTCTCGCCCTCGAACACACCAGGCTCCAGCGGCAACTCGCCCATGACGCCCAGCACGACGCCCTCACCGCCCTCCCCAATCGCATTCTCCTCGAAGACCGTCTCGAACAAGCTATTCTGGCCGCTCGGCAGGCAAACGCACAGATCGCCGTCTGCTACATCGACCTCGATCGCTTCAAGCAGATCAACGACAGCCTTGGCCATGATGTCGGCGACCGCTACCTTAAACAGATAACCGCCATCCTCCGTGCACAGTGCCGCGATGTCGACACCCTCGCCCGCCAGGGTGGCGATGAATTCATCCTTGTTCTTCCCTTCTTGTCCTCTCCGGAAGAGGCGCACACCGTCACCAAGCGCATGCTGCACGCCATTGGAACCCCCTTCACCGTCGATGGACGGCAGTTCTCCGCCTCCGCCAGCGTCGGCATCAGTCTCTACCCCACACACGGTCGAACCCCGCAAATCCTGCTGCAACACGCCGATACCGCCCTCTACGCAGCCAAACGAGGCGGCCGCGGTCAGGTACGGCTCTACAATCCGGCCCTTGGGCAGGAAGTGCAGCAATCCTCCCTCATGCAGGCAGCCCTGCATGAAGCTCTCACCGGCAACCGCTTCCACCTGGTCTACCAGCCCATCTACAACGGCAGTCAGCAGATCGAGGGATTCGAGGCTCTGCTGCGATGGCAGGACCCGGAAAGGGGTAACGTGCCGCCAGCCGACTTCATCCCCGTTGCCGAGGAAACCGGGCTCATCCTTCCGATTGGCGCCTGGGTCTTACGCACCGCTTGCAAACAGATGATCGACTGGGAAAAACAAGGCCTGCCCCCCGCGAAACTCTACGTCAACATCTCCGCCGTGCAGCTCAACCGCGAAGACTTCGTCCCGCTCGTAGCCTCCACACTCGCCGAAACCGGCCTCCCGCCCGCGCGGCTGGGTCTCGAAATCACCGAAACCTGGTTCGTCGCCGATCCCCAGTCCGCCGCCGAGCGGCTCCGTGCCCTGCGTAACCTCGGCGTCACCATCTGCATCGACGACTTCGGCGTAGGCCAGTCCTCCTTCGCCTACCTGCATAGCTTGCCGCTCGACACCCTCAAAATCGACCGCTCCTTCATCTCTCGGCTCGATGGCACCTCGAAAAACGCCTCCACCGTTAGCGCAATCGTCACCCTCGCCCAGCAGCTCGGCCTGCGCACCGTGGCGGAAGGCGTCGAAACCCAGGAGCAGCTCGACCAGCTCAAAGCCACCTCCTGCGACTCCATCCAGGGCTTTTTCCTCGCCAGACCCCTTGCCCCCGAAGCGGCAGCCCAACTCCTCCGGGAAAACCACCCGGTCACCGACCCCCACACCTTCACGGCCAAGCCACCCAGCCCACTCACCCACGTTCTGCAATAGGGAGCCAGCCATGTACCGCTTCAGCTTCCGCAACCTCGTCGAAGTCCAGCGCACGCTCGGGCGCGCAGGAGACGTCCGCTAAGGGCAGTGCGTCGGGTTTGCTATGAAACACGCCTCGTCGTAGTACCGCACCCCTTTCATCTCCTGGTACTGCAGCACCGTGCTCTTACCACCCGTACCCGGGGCCGAGACCATCACCTTACCCGCCGCCGGCTTCTCCGCCGGTTGGCCCCGCAGCGCCTCCTCCGCAACTCGCCCACGCAAACTGCCCACCGCCGGTATCTCCAGCGCCAGGATCTTCGCCAGCGTCGGCACGAGATCGATATTGCCCACCGGCGCCTCATCCACAAAGCGCACCTTGAAGTCCGGCCCCATGGCCGCCATGTTGTTCCACGTCGAGTCCCGTCCAAACCCACCATGCATCCCCTGCCCCTCCTGCAGGTTGGTGTCCGCAATCTGCAACGCACTCTGCAGATCATCCGGCCGCGTGTAGAAGACCTTAAACGTCACGGCAATCACCGGCCGCGGCAGCTTGCTTGCCCCAACCAGCCCCACAGCCCCCAACGGCAGTGCTCCCGGACAATCCTTCATCGTCTCTCCGCCGCAAGAACTCTCGTCCGCAAAAATCCCGCCCACATAATCCATTTGCCCCAGCACCTCCACCGTCCGCCGAACCAGCGCCGCATCCTTCCCCGGCGCGTAAATCAGGTCTGATCCTCCGTTCGACGCCACAATCAACTGCGCATCCATCCCATCCAGCCGCTGCACCGGCCCGTTCGCCAGCAGGGCGCTTCCCATCTCCGGATGCTGGGACCGCTCTCCCCCAATCGCCAACTCCCGGTACACCGACGGCCCCACATCCGCTCGCCGTCCCGCATCGAACACCCGCAGATGCTCGCGAATGCCCAGATCGATTGCCAGAAATCCCGTGGGCAGGGTCCCCTTCGGCTCCGGCTTTTCCCGCGGTCCCGCCTCGTATTCCAGTTGCGCCGAAGGTTCACTCGTCACCTTCCCATCCGCCGCAATCTCCCGCCGCGTAATCGTCGCAAACCCATGATCCGAGGTCAGCACCACATCTGTCACCGCCTTCACCGCCGGATGCGCGTCCAGCCAATCCAGCAACTCCTTCAAATCATGGTCCGCATTGCGCAACGCCAGCTTCGACGTCACGCCATTGATCCCCGGCGCCATCTGCTGCAGGCTATCGCCCTGGTTGTGCTGCGTTCCATCCGGGTCCCGCGACCAGAACAGCAACACAAATGGCCTCCCTGCCTTCACAAAACCCGGCAGCAACACCTTCGTTGTCACATCCGCAAACCACTGCTGTTGCACGCGGTTCGCCTCCAGCGTTCCCGGCGTCACCGCGTCGCCCGAAAACCCGTTACTCCCCTGATCTGAATCACCAAACCCATTCGTCCGCTGCGGCGCAACCGGCAGCAGGTGCTCCGCCTCCATTCCCTGCAGAACCTCCGCCGGAACCGGCAACCCCACAGTCTGGCCCTGGGCATTTCTCAGTCCAGTCGCGTCATCCACAATCACCGCGCCCCCGGTGGACAGACCCCCAGACTCATTCCACGCCACCGCCCCTATCTGCTGGATCGCCGTCGGACCCAGCTTACCCACGGACGCCACGCTGAAACCAGCCTCCCGCGCCGCAGAAAGCAAGGTTCGCTCCCCCAGGTAGTTCCCGCCGAAAGCGCCATTCATGTTCGCCAGCACCTCGTCATTCTCCAGAAAAGGCGCCAGGTACCCGCCTGCCGTCGATGGCACCCCGGGCTGCGACAGCGCCTCCGGTCGCGTCAACCACGCTCCCGGCCAGATCACATTACTGAAATCCCCCGTATCCCCCAATCCATGCCCGGTCGCGATCGCAGAGGCATTTGCTGTCGTAAACGTCGGAAAAACGGAGTGGCTGTTCCGAAAATCAACGCCCTGCTTTCGCAACGCCAGGAATGTCGGCATCGCCTCCGCGTCCACCGAGCCGCGCCGAAGACCGTCCGCCACAAAAATGATCACGTTGTGCTTCGGCCCGTCCTGCCCCTTCTTCTGCCCCCACGCTTCCCCACTCGAAACCAGACACACGCAGCCAACAGCCGCGGCGATCCACTTGAATTTCGTCAACATGCCCCAAAGCATACCGAAATCCTTCCCTCGTGCCCCAAAATCCGCCTTCCGCCTTTACACACCCCCAGCCCATCCGCGATACTTAGGTGTTCGGTCTCCGCACGCGGCCGTGTGTCGCCTCCCCGGTGCGCATCCTTGCGGATCCAACCCCCAGTTCGATGTAAGAGGAAGGTCACTCCAGTGTTGATGATTCGTTTGGCGCGTGTCGGCGCCCGCAAGCAGCCGCAATACCGTGTTGTTGTCATTGAGAAGGATCGCGCCCGCAATGGCCGGTCCATCGAGGTAGTGGGCACCTACAACCCACGTTCTAACCCGGCCACCATTCTTTTCAAGCGTGACCGCATCGAGTACTGGCGCTCCAAGGGCGCGCAAATGTCGGAAACCGTGGGACGGCTCTTCGCGAAGACCCCCACCGAGGAGCCTGCTGCTGTCGCAGGTGCCTAAAGTAACCTGACGCAGTGGAATCGGGGCAGCCAGCCCATGCCCAAAGAGTTGGTGCAGGCGCGGGTCGCTCGCCGTAGACTCGCTCCATTGCTGAACTCAAGTTTTCCTCGATTCTGCCGATAAGTAGCTTATCGAGAAAGCCTGAGCTGCCCGAAGCCACACATCTCCTCCCAGGAGCTCTGTACGCAAAGGCTCTCCCGGCAACGTCTGTAGAGGTGTGCGAGTGACTGAAACTGTGGAAGTAGAGGCGCAACAACGCGCCATGGACGATATGCGAACCCTCATGCTGGAAATTACGAGGGCGCTTGTCGACGAACCGGATGCCGTCATCGTAGACGTGTATCAGGACACCGGCTCGACCGTGCTTCGCCTTCGCGTCTCCGCCCGCGATCTCGGCAAAGTCATCGGCAAACAGGGTCGGACGGCACGTTCCCTGCGTACCATCCTCGGTGCTGCCAGCATGAAACTGAGGCATCGTTTCTCCCTCGACATCGTCGAGGTCACGGAAGACTAACCCCGGTACGATGTCGGCCTTTTGGGCCCCTCGACGGGCCTGAGAGGAGATTCGATCTTGCCGGCGACCGACCCGGAATCAGACCAGCGCTGGTTTCCCGTAGCGCAACTGCTTCGGCCGCAAGGCCGGCGCGGTGAAATCCTCGCTGAGCCCCTCACCGACCTTCCAGAAATCTTCGCCCAGGGCGTGACTCTCCATTGTGGAGCAGGCATGCAAAGCGCACACCTCGCTACCCCCCTCGTGCTCGAAGACTGCTGGCGTCCCCAGGGCCGCAACGCCGGTCGCATCGTCCTGAAATTTGCAACAATTGATTCCATCACAGCAGCTGAGGCTCTCAACGGCAAACAACTCTTCGTGCTCGAGACAGCCCTCCCACCTCTCGAGGCCGATACCTTCCTCGTCCGCGATCTTCTCGGCTGCAGCCTATTCGACGGCAACACTCTCCTGGGAACCATCGTCGACCTTCAGTTCCCTGTGGCACCCGACGGCCGCACCCGCCTACCCGACGCCGCCGACCTCCTTGTCATCGAACCGTCCACCGCCGCGGACCCGGCCGAGACAGTCCTCGTACCCTTCGTCAAAGCCTGGCTGGACATCACCGATCTTCCCAACAAACGCCTCGTGATGCACCTCCCGCCCGGCCTCTTCGCGGCACTCTCGCAGGCCGAAGACCTCGCCTGATCCCCTCTCCTTTGACACTCCGACCGTTCACAAAGCGACGCATATACCGCACGCAACCCGATACACTTCCTGCTTAAGCCGGCATCTACCCCCATGCGCTTTGACATCGTCACCCTCTTCCCTGACTTTTTCCGCGGCCCCCTCGACTACGGGATCCTGAGCCGCGCCCTCCGCGACGGCAAACTTGCCGCGACCACCCACGACCTGCGCAACTTCACCCACGACCGCCACCGTACCGTCGACGATCGTCCCTTCGGCGGCGGCGAGGGCATGGTCCTCAAGCCCGAACCCCTCTTTGAGTGCGTAGAGTCCCTCGGAATCGCCCCAAAACCTGACCGGGACCTCTCCCGGGAATCCGTCATCCTGCTCTCCGCTGCCGGCAACCGCTTCACCCAGGCCACAGCCCGCGATCTCGCCAAACTCGACCGCATCGTCCTCCTCTGCGGCCGCTATGAAGGCGTTGACGAGCGCGTCCCCCAGCTCCTTTGTGACCGCGAACTCTCTGTCGGAGACTTCGTCCTCTCCGGCGGCGAACTCCCCGCCGCCCTCATCCTCGATGCCGTCGCCCGCCTCCTCCCCGGTGTCCTCGGTCACGCCGATTCCGCCCTCCACGAGAGCTTCGGCATTCCCGAACTCGCCAACAACCCCGAACCGCCAGGCAGCTTGCCCCGGGCAACCCACACCTCGGGCGGTCTCCTCGACTACCCTCACTACACCCGCCCCGCCGTCTTCCGCGGAGTCGCCATCCCCAACGTCCTCCAGGCCGGAGACCATCAGCAGATCCGCGCCTGGCGTCGCCGCACCGCCCTCGAACGAACCCTGAAATACCGCCCGGACCTCCTCGGAACGACTCCTCTCACCCCCGAAGATCAGGCCGTGCTGAACGAACTCCGGCAGGAATAGCAAACGCGGCAGAAACCTGGTCAAACCCGCATAGCTGCACGTTTCTGCGCTATACTGACTCCTGCGACTCTACGCAAGGATCTCGTCATGTCTATTCATCCCATCATGCAAAAGCTCGCCAACAAGCTCGAGCGCACCGACCTCCCCGACTTCGCCCCAGGCGACCAGATTCGCGTGCAGGTCAAGATCAAAGAAGGCGACAAAGAACGCCTCCAGGCCTTCGAGGGCATGGTCATCGCCTGCCGCAAGGGCCCTCAGGGCTCCTTCACCGTCCGCAAGATGAGCTTCGGCCAGGGCGTCGAACGCATCTTCCCCTACAACTCCAAGGTCGTCGACAAGGTCGAGAAGATTCGCTCCTACCAGGTTCGCCGCGCCAAGCTCTTCTACCTCCGTGGCCTGCGCGGCAAGGCCGCCCGTCTGCGCGAGGTCGAACGCGCCCGTTAAACACCCTCCGCACGAAAAAACAGGGCGACCGCCAGGTGGCCCTGTTTCCTTTTTTCCAAACGTTCCCTGCAAAAGCCTAATCCCGCACCGGCATCTCGCGTACCACCGCACACTTTTCGGGACCCCTCCGCGAGGGCCGGCACAGCTTCGCCTCGCGCAACCGCCGGCCCGCACTCACATTCAGCCTTCGCCGCCGCGCCATCACGCCCCCGGCATCCTGCACCCAGGTCACACGCGACATCGCCGCGCCCCCATAGCCGATCTCCGGAACCCGTGACCCGGACCGTGACCCACCGTCCAGCCGCACATAAGCCGGTCCGTTCCCGTGCACCTTCCGTGCCGCCGAAAGTTGCACCCGGCTCTCCCCTGCCCACACCGTCAGCACACCTCCCCGAAACGCTCCCTTCTGCTCCCGCGCTCCCGTAAACGGACGATCCGAAATCACCACCGTCCCAGCCCCGGGCACGTCGACAAAAAGGCAATGCAGATCCGCCACCCGGAAGTTCAGCCCCGTCTTCACCGTCATCCCATTCACAGTCAGCACACCGCGCTCCACCACCAACGGATGCGCCCGCTGCCAGAATCCGTGCCGCACCGGCTCTACCTCCTGCGCGCCCGCAACCGCCGGAGCACAAATCACCGCCAGCATCAATCCGGCCAACACCGTCTTCATCCTTCTCATCGAGAACGCTCCTCCCAGAGCAGGCTGCATCCTGTCTCGCAGCACCCCGAGCGTAGTTCCCCGCGCGCCCGCCTCACACTCCCCCAAACTGCGGAGAAATCACCCCGGTAATGCACACCAGGGCAACCGCCCCGCAAGTGCTATTCCGCTACACTTGTGGGGTTAGGACCATGGCCAAGCTCTTCCAGATCCCACCCGTTCAAGGCGTCACCAAGGCCACCGCCAAGCAGCAGATGCTCAAGCAACTCATCTGCTCCGACGCCCCGGAACAGGCCCTCCGCTATCGAGGCGCCAAACTCATCGCCGGGGTCGACGAGGTCGGCCGCGGCGCCCTCTTCGGCCCAGTCGTCGCCGCCGCCGTCATCCTTCCGCCCAAAAACGCCATCCTCCAACGCATGGGCCTCAAAGATTCCAAGCAGCTCACCCGCGAGGAACGCGAAAAACTCGACCGCCGCATCCGCAGGACCGCTCTCGCCATCGGCCTCGCCGCCATTGATGCCGAGACCATCGATCGCATCAACATCTACCACGCCACCCGCCTCGCCATGCTCCGCGCCGTCGAAGCCCTCCACCTCACCCCCGACCACGTCCTCATCGACGCCATGCTCATCGACCATCCCTGTCCCCAAACCAAGCTCTATTACGGCGACGCCCTCTGCCTCTCCATCGCCGCCGCCTCCGTCATCGCCAAGGTCCATCGCGACGGCCTCATGCGCCAACTCGACCGCCAATACCCGCAGTACGGCCTCGCCCAGCACAAGGGCTACGCCACCCCCGAGCACCGCAAGGCCCTCGCCCAACACGGCCCCACCCCCCTCCACCGCCGCAGCTTCAACTTCGTCGCCGAAGCCGATCCCGACTCCCTCCTAGAAGACACCCTCTCCGAAGCCGACCTCTACCTCGACGACCCTCCAGACCTTCCCTCAAAAGTCCTTGACGACGTCCCGGACCTTCCCTCAGAACTCCTCGACGACCTCGCGGACCTTCCCTCACAAGTCCCAAAGAATGGCCAGGTATCGTCAGGGCCCGGCTTCAGCCGGGCCGTAAGGAACACAAAAAGGGACCGGCTTCAGCCGCTGGGTAAGCCGGTCACGGCTGCTCTCGACCCCGGTCAAGACCTCCATCCGGGTGCTCCACACCTAACCTCTGACGACACCAAACCGGGTGCCCCACATCTCGCTTCTGAGATGTGGCATCTCAACCCGCCAACCACCTTCGACTCAGCCGCAACCGCCAAACCAACTCACCCCAACGCCACAAACACCCAGGACGAACCCGCCGCATGAGCCTCCGCCTTCTCTGCGTCGTCGCTCACCCCGACGACGAATGTTTCGCCTTCGGCGGAGCCCTCGCCCTCGCCGCCGACCGCAACATAGAAACCTCCGTGATCTGCCTAACCGACGGCCAGGCCGCCACCCACCGCGGCACCGCCCAGTCCGGCCAGGAACTCGGCGCCATCCGCCGCCGCGAATTCGAAGCCTCCTGCAAGATCCTCGGCGCCCAACACCACGAACTCCTCGACTACCAGGACGCCCAGCTCGAACACCACTCCCTCCACGATCTGGCCGCTCGCCTCCTCCCCTACTTCCGCACCTTCAAACCCCACGTCGTCCTCACCTTCGGCGGCGAAGGTGCCCTCAACAACCACCCCGACCACACCTCTGTCTCTGCCGCTACCACCGCCGCCTTCCATTGGTCCGGCAACCCCAAACGCCTCCCCGAAGCCGGCAATCCGTGGCGTCCACAACGCCTCTTCTATCTCACCTACAACTTCTCCCTCCCCGACCGCCCCGCCCCACTCACCGCTCCCTGGACCACCATCCTCGACACCCGCAGCGTCCGCAATCGCAAAAAAGAGGCCTTCGCAGCCCATACCTCCCAGGCTCCCCTCATGGACCGCGCCCGCCTCGTCTTCGAGGACCACGGCGACGACGAACGCTACATCCTCGCCTACACCACCCACCCCCAACCCGCCACCCAAACGTCCGATCTCTTCGACGGACTTGCCTGATCCCCTTCAAGGAGGTCTGAAAAGACTTCTCCGGGGCTCTCGCGAGGCGTTCGGATCTAACCAGCCGTCTCGGCCACACCAGCGTTGCGAGCGACAGGCAGGACGGTCAGCAGAAACAGGGCGAACAGAACCAACGCGCGAATCTGCCCACCGAATGTGCTTCCGCGATAGATAAACTCCGTCAACGGAGAGCACGCGACCGCCAGGAGCAACAGCTGCGCCCGCCGGCGTGGCTCGGCATCGCCAAACAGCAACACGGCGCCCAACGCCGTATACACATGCAAAAGCGTGTAATCGAAAGAAACCGGCGGAAACAGGATGGTCGCGATCGAAACCGCGGCGATCTGCTGCGCTAACGGCTGCCTTCGTATGTGCGTAAAAAAAAGCACGGTCGCCGTACTTCCCGCAACCAAGGTGTACATCCGCGGAAAGCGCGACAGGTGACCCTCCATCGAGAACCGCTTGATCAGCGTATAAAGCGAATGATCAAACCCGGTCACCCCGATCAGCACAATGCGCGTGTAAACAAAGGCAAACTGCGCCAGCCCCGCTTGAACAAAGCGAGCCGAAACCGCAACCTCCGGATAGATCATCCACAGGCTCACCAGGGTTACAAGCCCCGCGACACAAACGCCCAGGCCAGCCGCCTTCGGCTGTCGGCGCAGCAGGAACAGCCCGAGCCAGGCCAATGGATACAGCTTGATCGCGCCGGCACATCCAAAACACACCGCCGCCAGGTAGGGCCGGCGACGCAGCAGCGACCACGCCCCCGAGGCCGTGATGGCCCACACCCACATCTCGATATTGCCGCGCTGGTAGCAGTACCAGAAGGGGTACGCCATCATCCACCCGCCAAGCGCCACCAGAAACGAAGTCCGCGGACGGATACCCCGCCTCGCAAGAGCCCGCCCGAACAAACCCGCAGCCACCCCAAACGTCACAACAAGCGCACATCCGTACACGGCATTCGCACGCCGGAAGGGCAAAAAGACGGCATAAAGCAGCGCTGCCGGTGCGGGATACAAAAAGGGGTAGGGCGAAGGCGCAAAGAACGCCGCGGTGTGCAGGTGACGGAAGCGTGGCAGCCACAGCGAGAAGTCATAGAACGTCGCGTCGCCGTGCAGCATAAAAAACTGGTACGGATCGCGCAGATGCAGCAGAAAACGACTAATAAACTCCGCCGCAAGACAGACAAACCAGAGCGCCGCCTGCATCACCAGCACACGGCGCAGATCCCTATGCAGTGACATGCCCCTCGAGTGTACGGGGTCTGCCCCATCCAGGCCCACGCCCCCTCCACTCGCCCGCCTCCAAACAACCGACATGCCCACCGGCACGACAGGAGCCCGAACCCTCCAATTCCCACGTAAACTGACCGCACCATGCGGCGTTTCCTCCCGGCAGCTTTGGCCTTAACCCTGCTCGGCCCGAGCGCAACCGCTCAGGACGCGCCTCCTCCCGCCGCACCGCCCTCCCCCGCTGCCCCCAGCGCCACGCCGGTCGGAACCGGACGCATCACCGGCCACGTCCTTTGCGATGACACCCACCGTCCAGCTCGCGGCGCCCTCGTTACGGTCGTCCGCGCCGAAGACGCCCAGGGAGGCCTCGGTGCCTTAGCCAACATGTCCCTCACCCACGTCCGCACCGACGGAACCTACCTGGTGGACCACCTTCCGCCCGGCAAATACAAGGTCTTTGGGAGTCTCGCAGGCTATCTCTCCGGGATGGACGATGCCTTCGCCGCCGACCCACACCTCGGCGCAACCCCCAGTACGCAGCAAGTGCTCGACCAACTCGGCACAGCAGTCGTCACCCCCGGCGCAACTGCCTCGTTAAACGTAACCCTGCAACGCGGCGCCGCCGTAAGCGGACGCATCCTCTTCTCCGATGGCTCCCCAGCCGGCTCGGTCAACCTCATCGTCGAAGATACGAAAGAACCGCCGAAAGCCACCAAGGCAGATGCCGACGATCAGTTGGAGCGCGCCATCGCAGGCAGGATGTTCTCACGCCAAAGTGCCATCACAGATGACCAGGGCCACTTCCGCATCGCCGGCCTCCGTCCCGGTTCCTACCGCTTGGCGGCAACCCAGCCGCAGTGGAACTCAGATCCCGGGAACCAGCATAGCGAGCAACTGGGGATGATCATGTTCGGCGTCGCGGACCCCAGCGCCCTCCGTGTCTACGCCGGCGACACAGTCCACCGCCTCAACGCAAAAGTCTTCGACCTCAAACCCGGTGACGAGGTCAACGGCGTAGACATCACCCTCCCCATCGACGCCTTCCACAACCTCCACGGCACCGTCGTAGCCACCGACGGCCGCCCCATCAACATGGGGCAACTCACCCTCCAGGACACGGCCGACGACCAGTTCACCTTCCGCACCAATCTCGCGGCAGACGGCACCTTCGTCTTCGCGCAAATCCCAGCCGGAACCTACACCCTCAGCGCCGCAAATCCCCAGATCGGTAAGCCCGTCGACGCGCCCCCCGGCGTACCCGAAGGAGGTCGTCCACTCGAGCCCATCGCTGCTTTCGGCCCCGGCAGCCTGACCCTCATCGTCAAGGACAGCGACGTAGAAGGCCTCAATCTAACCCTCACCGAGGTCCCTCCGCCTAAACAGCATCCGGCTGCGGACGACGTTCAGGACTAAACTCGGAAGCCTTCTGCTTGAGCTCCCGCTTGCCTTGTGGAAACAGCGTCCACCAAAGGGATCGTGGCCCATAAGTGACCCTCACTACTTCGGGTTCACTGCAGGTCTCATGGCCAGAATTTTGTCTACGGAAACCGGCGGCTCCGCCTGGGGCGCATGCGCCACCAGCACGTCAATGAGCGCGCAACACTCATTGGCTCCTGTCGCAAGCAACTCCCGGAACGACCGGATGCGCGACAGAAACCACAGGAGGCCCGCAACAAACAGGGCCGGACTCTTCTGCAATACCGCTTTGCCCCCCGGATACAGTCGATACCCAAGCCTTCGAATCATCGTCAAGCTCTCCTGCATGCCCTCGGCGATGACCATGCACTCACCCCAGGAGGCACCGCCGCCCCTTCGCATACCTGCCACACTTACGCTCTCAAATGCCGCCCCCACCGGGGCATGGCACCGCAGCCAAAGCAGCATGTTGGGCTCAAATACAGCCGGGAGGCCGGCTCCATTGAACACAGTCACCCACTCCTCGCTGTCCATCTTGCTTTTCTGGCCACCCGCGCCGATCTTCGCGTTCAACCTGCCTTCACCGTCCAGACTCGCCTGCACAAAGGGCATCCCAAAGGAGCAGCGCTCCGCGCCCACGGCATCCCGCAGCGTCTCCGGCTCAAAGTTGTTAAACATAAACTGGATCCACCTCGCGGCACTGCGTTGGAGAGCCGGCAGCACCGCCGGCACCTGGTGCGCCAGCAAAGTTACCAGCACAAGATCGTAAGCAATCGTCTCGTTCAGTGTGTCCGCCACCGTCACCGCGGCCCGCTCACCCGTGGTCTTCACAATCGCCCAGTCACGTAGCAACTGCTTCAGTCGTGGTGAATCCGGACGTGCAACAGCGGTGACGTCGTGCCCACCCCCGGAAGCCAGTTGAAGAGCAAAGGTGCTTCCGATACCGCCGGCGCCGACAACGGCAATACGCAACCTGGGGGAAGAAGGCTTCGGGTTATGCATGGGCCTATGATCCATCGAGAAACCGCGACGCTCAATCCCGAAAGTCCGCTTCTCTTGCTTAGGAGTCCAAATCGGATGGAATTCCTTGAAGCCGGCGATGGGAGCCTCGCCGCCCTGGCGAAGGAAGTGAGCTATAGCTCGGAAAGCGGCTTCAGCACCGCCTTCACCGAAACCGTGAACTGCAGGCCCGGCAATGACAGCGAATCCTGCTGACTCTCACCGGTGCCGAAGCCTCTCCAGACTTGCTTGCCAGGTACTGCATCCTCTGTGCAAAACCGTTAAACCTCAACAGTCACTGCCATCTTTGGCCGTCTTATCCGCTTCCCCACCGCCAACACCACACGCCACCCCAACAAAACGAACAGCACCACCGTATCCTTCCACGGCGCCCGCACCCCCGCCTTCACCAGCCACCAGTAATGCACCACCGCCGCAAACCCAGCCACATAAATCAGCCTGTGCAGCCGCCCCCAGTTCTTCCCCCCCATCCACCGCAGCACCCGCTGGGGACTCGTTACCGCCAGTGCCAACAAGATCACCCACGCCAGCAACCCCACCTGGATAAACCGCCGCTTCTTTAAGTCATCCAGCATCGTCGGCCAGATCGCCACCAACTGCCGCCAGGGCTCGGCCAAATGCCCCGCCCGCAACCCCGCCCACGCCGTCGGCACGTCATACCCCGAAAACAAGAACACATACGTCGCCAGGTGCAGCGTCGCATAGAAAAACGCATACAGCCCCACCATCCGCCGCAGCCGCACCAGCCAGCCTAACGCAGGCAGCAATCGCCGCACCGGCGTAATCGCCAAATCCGCCAGCAGAATCCACAGCGCCCAGTTCCCCGTGAAGTGCGTGATCCAGTTCACCGGATCCGACTCCGCCGCCAGCGCCCCACTCCGGTAAGTCTCGGCAAGGTACAGAAACGGCAGGAGGCACAGGAGGTGAACCACCCCCTTCACAAACGGAATAGCGCGGCTAGGCATTCGTGCCTTAGAGTAAATGCGCCCGGAGCTTCAATGCCATCCCACGTACGGTCCAGCCTCACCCTGCTCGCCTTTGGTTTTGCCCTCGCCAAAACGCCGCCATTTCCCGCGCAGGCGCCCACCGCAGCCGGCGCCGCCACTCCCGGGTCCACGCACCCCACCGCCAACTCCTCCCAGCAAGCTTTCGAGACCGAGCAGGCCCGCATCCACGCCGCAACCGTCGCCGACTACGACGACATGCTCCACCAACTCAACCTCACCCGCGCCGGACTGCGCCCCGGTGCCGACGGCAACGGCAAAGGCCCGCACCCCGTCATCTACGACGAAGCCAAAGTCCCGCCCTACACCCTCCCCGACCCCCTCTTCCTCGCCAACGGCCAGCCCGTCCGCACCCCGCAACAGTGGTGGACCCAACGCCGCCCAGAACTCCTCCACCTCCTCGAAACCTCCATGTACGGCCGCATCCCCGACAACACGCCCAAAGTCACCTGGACCGTCACCAACACAGAAACCACCACAGAAAACGGCACGGAAGCCGTCACCCAAAAACTCCGCGGCCACGTCGACAACACCGCCGACCCCGCTATCACCGTAGACATCGACGTAGAACTCACCCTGCCCGCCCAACCCACAGGCAAAGTCCCCGTCATCATCGCCTTCGATTGGCCCGCCTCCTTCTGGGCCGAC
>CAZZWG010000041.1:0-2555 GCA_964657685.1 Verrucomicrobia bacterium Tous-C9LFEB
TATCGAAGTGATCGGCGATTACGCGGACCGCAGGATGAACATCAATGCGGTAGTGAATGATAGCCTCGACTTTTCACGAATGTTCGAGCGCGCAACCGGAACCAGACTTGCCTTCTTCCATTGCGACATTGCTTGGCGCACGAACTGGCGTCCGACATTTCTTCTTGCGGCGCGGTCTTTTCGTCAGGAGAGGATTCGCTTCGGTGCTGTGATTGGTGGCCGACCTGTGGATTCAACGGACGTAGCTTTCGAGCAGTTCGGCCTAGCGCAGCTTCAGTCTTTCCAGTCCAACCCGGCGACGCGGCTGGACGATGTTCTGGTGGAATCGTGGCAGCCCCGCCCCAGCAAATTCTTGCCGGAGACGGAACCGGGTACCAGTACGAATCTCTTGCTTCACGCGGAGGCGATTGTTGGGGATCGAAGGTGAGGCAGAGCTGACCTGGAGATGAATGGCCGGCGTGGGCGGCTGGCTCTCCATGAGATGTTTGCGAGAACGCGGGAAGGCTCCCGGGCGTAGACTTGGGGCGATGGTTGCTTGTCTCTTGAAGCGCGCGAGGATGGTGGGGGTTTGAGGCGGATTGGGCGGCTTTTGGGGTATATGCGGCCTTATGGGGGGGAGATTGTTTTTAGTGTGCTGCTGATGGCGGTGGTGGGCGCTATGCAGGCGTTTCGGGTGTTGTTGATTAAGCCGATTGTGGACAATGTGTTGAGTCCGGTGGCTTCGCCCGATAAGGTGCTGGTGTTTACGGTGCCGCATACGGGGTTGCGGTTCGATTTGCAGCGGTGGTTGCCGGCTTACTTTCATAACGCGTGGACTGTGGTGGCGATGGCGCTGGTGGTGTCTGCTGTCGTGAAGGCGGTTTGCGATTACTCGGGGACTTTGCTGGCGAACCGGGCGGGGTTTGGAATGATTACGGATCTTCGGAATGATCTGTATGAGTCGTTGTTGCGGCGGTCGGCGGGGTTCTTTGGAAGGCATGCGACGGGGACGCTGGTGTCGACGTTGATCAATGATGTGGAGCGGGTGCAGACGGCGATGTCGACCGTGTTGAGTGACTCGCTGCAGCAGGTGTTTACGCTGCTTTTTATGATTGGGGCGGTGGTGCTGGTGGGAGGGAAGCTGGCTTGGGTGCTGCTGCTATTTTTGCCGGTGATTGTGACGTCGGCGCGGCGGATTGGGCGGAGTGTGCGGAAGACTACGCGTCGGGGGCAGGACAAGCTGGCGGAGATCCAGAACATTGTGCACGAGACCATTACGGGGAACGGGATTGTGAAGGCGTTTGGGATGGAGTTGTGGGAGTTGAATCGGTTTCGAGGGGCGGCGGGGCGGTTGTTGCGTGCGAATATGCGATCGGTGGCGGTGCAGTCGATTTCGTCGCCGCTGATGGACGCGCTGGGGGCGGTTGCAATTGCGTTATTGCTGTTTCTGGGGCGGGAAGTGATTGTGCATCATGGGGGGACCGCGGGAAATTTCATTGCGTTTATCGCGGCGGTGATGATGCTGTATGACCCAGTGCGGAAGATGCCGCTGTACTACAACAGCTTTCAGCAGGCTACGGGGGCTAGTCAGGAGATCTTCCGGTTTATTGATGAGCAGGATGAGGTGCCGGAGAAGAAGAAGGCTGCTGTGCTGGCGGGGTTTTCGAAGCAAGTGGAGTTTAAGGAGGTGCGGTTTGCCTATGAGCGGGAGGGCGAGCGGCGGGAGGTGTTGAAGGGGATCTCGTTGACGCTGCGGCGCGGTGAGGTTGTGGCGCTGGTGGGGCCTAGTGGGGCGGGGAAGTCCACCTTGGCGAATCTGTTGCCGCGGTTTTATGACGTGACGGCTGGGGCGATCCTGGTAGATGGGATGGATGTGCGGGATGCCACGGTGTCGTCCTTGCGGAAGCAGATTGGCAAGGTGACGCAGGAGACTGTTCTGTTTAACGACACGGTGCGGAACAACATTGCGTATGGGCGGCCGGACGTGGCGATGGCGCAGATTGAGGCGGCGGCGAAGGCGGCTTTGGCGCATGATTTTATTTTGCGCATGCCGTTGGGGTACGAGACGGTGATTGGGGAGCGGGGGACGCGGTTATCCGGGGGGGAACGGCAGCGGCTGGCGATTGCGCGGGCGCTGGTGAAGGATGCGCCGATCCTGGTGCTGGATGAGGCTACGAGCGCGTTGGATACGGAGAGTGAAGCTGCGGTGCAGGCGGCTTTGGCGAACCTGATGCGGGGGCGGACGGTGCTGGTGATTGCGCACCGGCTGTCGACGGTGCGGCGGGCGGACAAGATTGTTGTGCTGGAGGCTGGCGGGATCAGCGAAGAGGGGACGCATGAGGAGCTGCTGCGGCGGGGTGGGACGTACGCACGGTTGTATGCGTTGCAGTTTGGGGAGGAGCCGGTGGTTGGAGTTGGGGCAGGGGCCGAGGGAACTGCGTAGAAAGTGGTAGCGGGCTGCGACGTTCGTCAGAGGGCCTGGACGTTAAAGCGAGTAAACTCAGGACAACAGCAAACAGTACATGGCAGGCATTTTGTTTATCATCTCGGCGCCTAGCGGATCGGGGAAGTCGACC
>CAZZWG010000041.1:2655-17756 GCA_964657685.1 Verrucomicrobia bacterium Tous-C9LFEB
CATGGCAGGCATTTTGTTTATCATCTCGGCGCCTAGCGGATCGGGGAAGTCGACCCTGGTGACGGAGGTGCGCCGTTTGGTGGAAGGGCTGGAGTTTTCAATCAGCTATACAACGCGGGAGCCGCGCGGGTCAGAACGCGATGGGCAGGAATACCACTTCACGACGCGCGAAGAGTTCCTGGCGATGGCCGAGCGTGGGGAGTTCCTGGAGTGGGCTGAGGTTTTTGAGAACTACTACGGAACGCCGGTGTCGGGCTATACACGCGCTGCGCAACGGGGGCGCGACTTGTTGCTGGACATTGATGTGCAGGGCGCTTTGCAGGTGATGCAGAAGATGCCGGAGGCAGTGTCGATCTTTATCCTGACGCCGAGTCCTGAGGAGTTGGAGCGTAGGTTGCGTAACCGTTCACAGGCGGAGGGGCTGAAGCAGGAGGATGTGATTCAACGGCGTTTGTCGCAGGCGCGGTCCGAAGTGCAGATGTTGGACCGGTACCACTACGCGGTGGTCAATGAGCGAGTGGATGAGGCGGCTGCGGAGATGCGGGCGATTGTGTTGACGGAACGCGGCGAAGGCGGCGAGACCGAGCGTCTGTTAGCGCAGGCATGCCTGACGGAGAAGAGGTCCGATCATCTGCGAGCGGCGCTTGCAAGCTTTGAGGTAGCAGATGTCGCAGCGCGCTGATCCGGCCGATGCAAATATTTACAGAAGAGTTGCCAATGGATGATCGTTTACGGCTAAGATTGCAATCAATCCCCCAGCTTCAAAAATAAAACTGAGGTCTACTTATGATCAGCAACGGTACCAATGATCCGTCTTTGAACAAGTACAGCCTGGTGAAGGGTGCTGCGCGGCGAGCGCGACAGTTGCAAAACGGTGCACCACCTCTGGGCGTGTCGAAGTCAATGAAGGCGTGCAGGGTGGCGCAGGACGAGATCCGTGGCGGTCAGGTAACCTTTCATCTGGTGAGTAAGCGTCCGCCGTTGCCACCTGCATCTTTGTAGCGGTTGGGAGTTGCGTTGGAGGTTTCGCCGGAACAGGGTTTAGCCGCGTGGGTGGAATACCTGCGCGAGATGGGTGTGTATGACCTGTACCGGCGGGATCGGATAAGCTTTGAGGTCTCGCCAGAGGTTTTGGGGAGGCTGCAGGCGGCCAGGCGCGATGTAGCGGAGAAAACGCCGCGCGACGTGCGGCAGACGGCCTCTGCGGGGGGCGTGGCTGGGAATGTGCCGAGTGTGCCGGTGCGCGCCGCTGCTGTTGCCGGCGGGGCGCGATCTGTTCCCTCTTCGCGACCTGCGATAGCGGCGGAAGCGTCGCGATATTTTGGGATTTCACAGGAAGAAGGCGGCGGGGAGGTGCCTGCGGTTGGGCTGCGGAGCGTGCCCGCGTCGCGGGAACTGCCACCGGAGCTTGCTGCACCTATGCCAAAGCCGAATCCTTTAGAGACGTTGTTGCCCCTGCCTGCGCAGGTGATCCCGGGAGCGGAACGACCTGCCGCGCTGGAGAGATTGCGGGCGGAAATCGGGGATTGCACGCGTTGTCCGCTGGCGTATGCGGGGCGGCACACGATTGTGTTTGGCGAGGGCGATCCCAGTGCCGAGTTGATGTTTGTGGGCGAGGGGCCAGGGGCCGACGAGGATGAAAGCGGGCGACCGTTTGTGGGCAAGGCCGGGCAGTTGTTGAACAACATGATTGGAGCGATGGGGCTCACGCGCGAAGGGGTGTATATCGCGAATGTGGTGAAGTGCCGTCCGCCGGGCAACCGGACGCCGGAGTTCGTCGAAGCTACGACGTGTTCGCAGTTTTTGCTGCAGCAGATTGATGTTGTGCGGCCGAAGGTGATTGTGGCTTTAGGGGCTACGGCGGCGACGTACGTGTTGGGGGTTCGGCAGAGTCTGGCTTCGTTGCGGGGGGAATGGTTCGGGTGCCGGGGGGCGAAGGTGGCGGTGACCTACCATCCAGCATTTTTGTTGCGGGATCCGCGGCAGAAGGCAGAGGCATGGAAGGATTTGCAGCGAGTGATAGCGGAGTTGGGTTTGAAGGCCGGGGGGCGGACGGCGGGATCGTAGCAGGGAGCAAAGGAAAGCCCTCCGAGTGGAGGGCTTGTGTGTCCGTAACGGGCTAGCTGTTATCCGAGTCGGAGAAGTCGTCTCCGTCGGAGTTGTCGTCGAGACTCAGATCGTTATCCGTCGAATTGTCGAAGGAGTCACCACCGAAGTTGCCGATGTCGGAGCCGGCCTGGAGATCGTTGCCGGTGTCGTTGCGGCTGGCGTCATCGGAGGTGTTGTAAAAGCCCCGGTCGCTATCGCCGCGGTCATTGTCACCACGGTCGGCGAAGTCCCGATCTCTGCCGCCGGCACGATCGTCGTCGCCATAGTTGTTGTTGATGATGGTCTCGCCGCCGCCGCCGAAACCTCCCCCGTAGCCGTGTCCTCCGAAGCCGTGAAAGAGGCCCTCCATGCCCTGGAAGACCATTTCCCCGGCGGCTACACCTGCCGCGGTCTGCATGGCTCCCTGGAGGAATCCGCCGCCGCCGCCGCCGAACATGCCGCCACCGCCTGGGGCAGGGTAGCCTGCCTGATAGACCGGGGGAGGGGGTGGGGGAGGAGCGTAACTGCCCGGGTAGCCCTGGGTGGGCGGGGGGGTGTTTACGGGCTGGTACGGGGGATTTCCTGCGGTTGGTTGTGGCTGGGAGGTCTGGCTACCGCCGCTGCCGAAGATGTGACTTAGAAAGCTGCCGCCGGTGCTCTTGGCGTGGTCTGCAGCCTGTTGGAGCTGGTCCTGGAGGATTTGGTTCTGCTGCTTTGCTTCGGTGAGTTGGGACTGCGCCTGCCCCAAGCCATATTGCTGCACGAGAACGGTCTGGACGAGGACGTAGAGGGCATCGGGTGTACCGGCAAGGCTTTGCTGGATGTGCTGTTCGGCTTCGCTATCCTTGCCCTGGACGGGTGTATTGCGGATGCGGCTGATCAGGCCGTCGATCATTTGCTGTTCCTGTGGGGTCATCGCTTGCGTTTCCTCCGTGCTCCGGTTGTATACGATGCGGGTTCGATGATGGTTCGCGGCGGCGTTCCGACGGGCGGAGAGTCTGGTAAACTCCAAGGGAAGCGTTGGTGAGCGGCCGGTCTGGCAGGCTCCCTACGCGTTTGGTGTGGGGCTGTAGCTCAGCTGGGAGAGCGCCTCGTTCGCAACGAGGAGGTCAGCGGTTCGATCCCGCTCAGCTCCACCAATAAGATTCGATCTCGCAAGATGTTTTAGTCGTCGAGGAGTCCGCCCAAAGCTCCTTCATGTACGACTCTGTGAGCTGCCTTTGCGATACCCAGCCGCCGGAGGGTTTCCCCCAAGGTGAGCCGGGCGCGAGGGTGCGACAGGTTTCCGTACTCCTCGGCGGGAGGCCTGCGCGAGTTACCTGGCAGGCGATTTGCGTGTGACTTCCACGTGCCACACCTCCCCATTCAGCACGATTTCTTCCTCATAGCCAACGGCCCGCATGGTCCTGATGTGCTGGATCAGGGCACGTGCCAATACGTCACCCAGCTGCGCCTCCCCCGGCATTTCTTCTGGCCTGTTTGTGGCTTCGCCCGGTTCCTCGGCGAATCGAAATTGGTTTATAGGCTGGCGTTGCGCGGTCGTTACCATCCAGGTCTCCCCCATTTGTGTAGGGCACGCAGGCTGCTCGGCAAGTGCCATGAAGTAACTACGCGCGGGTGACTAAAGTGGATTGACCGTCACTCTTTTATTGCTTCTGCTTCGAAATACTTAAGAGCGCTGAGATAATGGTCGCCGTTCGGCTTCAAGCACGCTCTTCTTTCCTGGAATGTTGGGTGGATTATGCTTTTGGGATGGATGAGAGTGGGCGTGTTTCGTACGGCGCTATGCTGGAAGTCGCGTTACTTGAAGCAAGGACGGGGCTGGCGGAAGGGGGGGTGCCGATTGGGGCGGCTATCTTTCGGGCGGATGGAACTCTTGTGAGTTCGGGGCGGAACCGGCGAGTGCAGGAGGGGGATCCTTCCGTGCATGGCGAGACGGATGCGTTTCGGAAGGCGGGTAGGCAGAGGGGTTATCGAGATTTGATTCTGGTGACGACGCTGGCGCCTTGCTGGTATTGCAGCGGACTGGTGCGCCAGTTTGGGTTTCGGACGCTTGTAGTGGGGGAGTCGGTGAATTTTCAGGGTGGGGTGGCGTGGTTGCGGGAGTGTGGGGTGGAGGTTGTGGATCTAGGGTCGCGCGAATGTGTGGAGATGTTGGGGAGGTTTGTGCGGGAGAGGCCGGAGGTTTGGAATGAGGATATCGGGGAAGAGTGAAGAGTGAAGAGTGAATAGTAAACCCACCCTTTCACGGTGAAGCTGTGAAAGGGTGGGTCACCCGGATGTTGCTGGTTGGGCTGGCGTTGGGTTAGAAGTTGGCTCGGATGCCCATTTGGATTTGGCGGGGGTTGTTTTGTTGGGTTTTGATTGTGCCCCAGTTGGTGGTGCTTTGTAGGCTTAGGCTGGGGTTAGAGAAGTCGAGATGGTTCATGAGGTTGTAGAAGACGCCTGAGAACTCGAGGCTGGCTTTTTCCCAGACCATGAGTTGTTTTTTCACGCTGAAGTCGACGTTGATGTAGCCGAGACCGCTGATGACGCCGTTACCGCCGTCCTGGGTGTCGATGCCGAGGATGGGGGGACGGACGCTGCCGTAGGCGGCGACGGGGTTGGAGAAGACGTTGACGGCTGCGGAGCCGGGGCCTTTGACGTTGGTGCCGACGTTGATGCCGTTCGGGTCGGGGCCTCCGGTGATGCCGCGGGTGGTGTGGGCGGCGTCGTAGTGGCTGGTGAAGATGCAGTTTTCGGTGTCGGTGAAGTTGCTTCCGTCCTCACCGCCGAAGTTCTGGCCGTTGTTGTTGGTGGTGCACTGGAGGGGCTGGCCGGTGCCGGCGACGAAGACGGGGCTGAGGGTCCAGCCGCCGGCTACGCGACCGATGAGGCCGTTCTGGCGGGTGTACCAGGGGGTTTGCCAGACGATGAAGGTGTTGAAGATGAATTTCTGATCGAAGCCCTGGCGACCGTACTGCTCCTGAAGATTGAAGTTGTCCTCCGCGGCGATAGAGCTGGTGGACTGATTGTAGGCGCCGAGGCCGAGGGCCTTGGAGTAGGTCAGGTTTTCCTGCAGGGTGATGCCGTGGTAGTTGCTGGCTTTGAAGGAGACGTAGCCGCCGTGATAGTTGCTGTAGCCGGCGCCGGTGCCCATGGAGAGACCGGTGACGACTTGGCCGGCGGAGCCGTAGGTGGTGTTGGAGGTGGGTGTGCCCATGAGGCTGCGGGCGAAGTTGAAGCCTTTGCCGCCGGCGCCGTTGACGTTGTTATCGAGGGCCTGCCAGAGGCTGAAAACCTGCTGTGCGCGGAACTTGGGACCCTGCTTGGCGATGACGGCGGCAGTGCAACTGGAGTAGCCGGTGCAGTAGCCGCCGCCGGAGAGTGAGGCCTCAAAGAAGGGTTGCGGTGCGATGGCGGGGGTGGGGCTTTTGGCGCACTGGCTGGCGGAGACGGTGCAGCCGTAGGCGGTTTCGATGGCGTCGTAGGCTTGCACGAACGTCTGGCCGCCGAGGCTCATGTTGTAGGGGATCTGGTTGGGGTTGAGCATGATGTATTCGTGGTGGACGACACGGCCGATGTAGCCGACCTCCACGAGCATTTTGCGGCCAATCTGGTGCTGGATGGAGAAGTTGAAGGTATCGGCGGCACTGGGACGCAGGCCGGGGTCAACGGGCGAGGCGAGAGCTACGCCGGGACCGTCGAAGCCGGGATGATAGGGCTGGGCGAGTGTGGCGGGGGCTGGGGCGCTGGCGAGCACGGGAGAGAGGCCGTCGAGGCCGGCTGCCGTGTTGCCGAAGCGAAAGGCGGTGTTGTCATTGAAATTGCTCTGGTTGCAGCCGCCTGTGCCGGTGCTGGCCGACTGCGCGTACTTGCACTGGGTGGCGAGGATGAGGCCGGGGCTTAGGAGCGGGTTGAGGACCTGCGTATCGCCATTGATGCGGCCGTAGATCCGGCCGTAGCCACCGCGGACGACGGTACCGCCATTGCCGGGGTTGAAGGCGAAGGATACCCGTGGGCTGAAGGCGGCGTAGAAGGGATCGTAGATGTATTTGCGGTTGCCGAGGACGTTGTGGATGAGAGCGAAGCCGATCTCGGGGTTATAGACCTGACCCTGCGCGGCGGCTGCCTTGCGCTGGTTGAGGTAGTCCTGCACGTGGATGGCGTTGCCGCTGATGTCGGTGAGCATGACCTCGTTGCCGTTGCGTTCTGACGGCGGCATTTCGAGGGCGTAGCTGAGGCCGAAGTTGAGGGTGAGGGCGGGCTTCACCTTCCAGGTATCTGTGGCGTAGACGTTGTAGTAGGGAATGGAGGTGTTGGCGCTGATGGGGGTGGTGGGTGGGTTGAGGGTGAGGGTGCCGTTGTTGTTGGAGTAGGTGTTGGCGACCTGGGTGTCAGTGACGATGCCGTAGTAGCTATCGAGAATGCGGGCGTAGGCGATGTTAGCGGTGGCGCCTACATTCTGCAGGCCCTGGGTGTAGCTGAGATTGCCGCCGCCGCCACCGTCCCCCATGAGGTAGGTGGGGGTGTAGTTGATGCTGGCGCCGTTATCGGTGCGCTGGTGGTAATTGAAGTTGTGCTGGAACTGGCCGCCGAACTGGATGAGGTGATCGCCCTTGAGAAGGCTGAGGTCGTCGCGGAAGAAGTTGTCTTTGCCATCCCAGATGCGGGTGCGGATGTTCTGGGCGTTGACGTTGTAGGGGGAGAGGACGTTGGTGGCGGAGACACCGGTTGCGGTGACTACGCTGTTCTCGCCGAGGGGCTCGATGGCGCCGCCTGCTCCTGCGACTTGCGGGGGTGCGCCTGCGCCCTTCCACTGCCAGTTGTTGCGGGTGTAGCTGTAGTGGAAGTCGTTGGTGAGATTGCTGGTGATGTTGGTGGTGAGGCCGACGACGAAGAACCAGGGGTCCTGGGGGCGTGGTGTTTTTGCGGAGGGCGAGCCGACGGTGTCGCCGGGGAGGGCGCCGCCGACATCGACCTGATTGCCGGTGAGGTTGACGAGCGAGTAGTAGCGGTAGCTGGTCATGAGGTGCCACCTGGAGCCGAAATCATGGTCGATGCGGGTGGCGAGGAAGTTGCTGCTTTGGGAGACGAGGTAATTGGCGCGGTAGCCGATGATGTTGACACCGTCGCAGATGGGGCCGGCGAGGACGCCGCAGCTGGGGTCAAAGACGCCGGCGTAGTTTGCGCCGTTGGCACCTGTGGAGCCGGTGTTGGTGGAGGGAGCTACGGGAAGCTCGGTGTTGTAGACGGCGGCCAGGGTGGAGTTGAGGCCGATATGGCGGGGATCAGCTGTTTTGAGTTGTGCGGAGGAGTAGGTTGTTCCGTTGAAGGTGAGCTGGCCCTGCTGAAGGAACTGGTAGGAGGGGACGGAGCGCTCGTAGGTTTGAGCTTGAGGGAACTGGAAGCCCTCGTAGTTGGCGAAGAAGTAAGTTTTGCCGCCGAACTTATTGGGAAGGATGGGACCGCCGGCAGCGCCGCCGAAGCGGCTGTAGTGGTAACTGGGTTTGGGGGTGTAGCCGGCGCCCTGGAAGTTGTTCTGCCAGGTGTTGGCGTTGAAGTTGTTGTCGAGGTAGTACTCGTAGCCGGTGCCGTGCCATTGATCGTGACCGCGCTTGGTGACGATCTGGGACTGGGATCCGGAGGAGTTATTGAAGTCGGCGGTCTGGCCGGAGGTGGAGACCTTGAATTCCTCGATGGAATCCTGGGGCATGGGAATGACGCCGCCGGGGCCGCCTGCGATGAAGCCGCCGGTTGTGGAGTTGACGTTGTTGGAGGTGTAGACGCCCTGGGTGCCGTCCATGTCGGAGGAGTTGGAGCCGCCATCGAGCTGGAAGGTGGCTTGATCGGCGGTGGTGCCGGCGACCATGCCGCCGGGCGTCACGCCGGGCTGCAGGGTAACGAAGCTGGCGACGTCGCGGCCGATGGCGGGGAGCGATTCGACCATGACGGCGTCGACAGTCTGGCCGGTGGAGGCATTGAGGGTCTGGAGGTCGGCGTTGGAGGCCTGAACCTCGATGGTGGTGCTTTCTGCACCGATAGCGAGCTTGAAGTTAGCGGTGGTCTGGGTGCCGACGCTGATGGCGATGGAGGCGATCTGGTCGATTGCGAAGCCGGGGCGCGTGACGTCGATGCGGTAAGTGCCGGGTGGGACGTTGGTCAGGACGTATTGGCCGTCCTTGTTGGAGGTGGTGGTGAGTTTGTCTTTGGTGGTGCTGAGGTCAGTGACCGTGATGGTGGCGCCCGGGATGACGGCCCCGGAAGGGTCAACGACGGAGCCCACGAGTGTGCCGGCCGAGGTGGACTGGGCAAATGCGGTGAGATGGCTTGCGGGCGTGGTTGCCAGTGCAAGGCATGCGATCCCGGGAAGCACCTTGCGGTGCAAAAAGAGACGATTCATCAATACCCCCTTCGTGACGCTTAGGTCTTATGGCCTGAGTGGACGGGTGGTGCGGGTTGTGTGTTGGAGAACGGGATTTCTGGATGAAGCTGACAGCAAGGCCGACTACGTGGAACGCACTGCTTTGTAACAAGCGACGACACGACGGCACGGCAAAGACCGTGGATGTTTACCTTTCCCCGAAGGGAAATTTGGGGCCCGCGTTGGTGAATCGGGCGTTTTGGGGAATTTCACTGAACGTAAACGAATTCTTTATCAAATGCAAGCGGGCAGGTGAAGGAGCAGGGTGCGCGGGAGGCAGGGTGCGGTTTGTTTGTAAGGGATGAAGTGCGTTAGTTGGGTTGACATGGCGGAGGAAGCCACGTAAAAACCGTGTTACCCGTTTGGAAAACTCAACTGCACGTAACACGAAGGCGTGTTCGTCGGAACCTGTCGTAGTTCGCGAGGTACTTCCGCATGCGTAGATGGTCTGCCGGTTTATTGCTTCTTTCTGCAGTGGCTTATGGTGCCGAGATTGGTGAGAAGGCGCCCTTGCGCGGATACACGGCGGAGCACTCTGCGACGGAGGTGGAGTGGGAGACGAAGTTTCGTGCGATGCCAGACCAAGCGCGGTTGCGGGAGAATATGCGGCGGCTGACGGCACGTCCGCACCATGTCGGGTCGCCGTACGACAAGGACAATGCGGAGTGGATGCTGGCGCAGTTGAAGAGCTATGGTTTGCCGGCGGAGATTGAGCAGTTTGAGGCGCTGTTTCCTACGCCGAAGTCGCGCAAGCTGGAGTTGCTGGGGCCGGAGAAGTTTACGGCGAAGCTGGAAGAGCCGACGCTGGCGATTGACCCGACTTCAGGGCAGAAAAGTGAACAGTTGCCGACGTATAACGCGTACTCGCGGGATGGCGATGTGACGGCGCCGCTGGTGTATGTGAACTATGGCGCGCCTGCGGATTATGAGCAGTTGGAGGCTATGGGAGTGTCAGTGAAAGGCGCGATTGTGATTGCGCGTTATGGGCAGACCTGGCGCGGCATTAAGCCGAAGCTGGCTGCGGAGCATGGGGCTGTGGGGTGCTTGATTTATTCGGATCCGAAGGATGATGGATATGCGCGTGGGGAGGCTTATCCTGCGGGGCCGATGCGGCCCTCAGAGGGTGTGCAGCGCGGGAGTGTCATGGATATGCCGGTGTATCCGGGCGATCCGCAGACGCCTGGTGTTGGGGCGAAGCCGGGGGTGAAGCTGATCCCGATGGAGGAGGTGCAGACGATTACGAAGGTGCCGGTGATGCCGATCTCGTATGCGGATGCCACGCCGTTTTTGAGGGCGTTGGGTGGGCAGGTTGTGCCGGAGAGTTGGCGTGGAGATTTGCCGTTGACGTACAAGACCGGGCCGAGCAAGGTGATGGCGCACCTGGCGTTGAAGTTCAACTGGGACCGTAAGCCGTTGTATGACGTGGTGGCTACGATTCCTGGGACGACGATGGCGGATCAGTGGGTGATCCGGGGGAACCATCATGATGGATGGGTGAATGGGGCGGGGGATCCGATCAGTGGAGCGAGCCCCGAGCTGGAGGAGGCTCGTGCGCTGGGTGAGTTGTTGAAGCAGGGATGGAAGCCGGCGCGGACGATCAAGTACTGCTGGTGGGATGGGGAAGAGCCGGCGTTGCTGGGATCGACGGAGTGGGCGGAGTTTCATGCCGAGGAGTTGAAGCAGCATGCGGTGGCGTACTTCAATTCGGATGGCAATGGGCGCGGGTTGTTCCGGGCCGAGGGGGCACATTCGCTGGAGGCATTCATCAACAGCGTGGTGAAGGATGTGGAGGATCCGGAGACGAAGATGCCGGTGTGGAAGCGGGCTCGGCTGGCCTCTGCGGTGCGACCGGGGCGAGGGGAGGAGAGTGCGCGGCCGGAGGACAAGAGCCGGGCGGATACGCGGATCGGGGCGCTGGGTTCCGGGTCGGATTACACCGTGTTTATCGATCACATCGGGGTTCCGAGCGCGAACCTGGGGTTTGGTGGGGAGGACGAAGGGGGAGGGCAGTACCACTCGATTTATGACGACTTCTACTGGTATACGCATTTCTCGGATACAGACTTTGCGTATGGGAAGGCGTTGGCGCAGACGGCGGGGACGATGATGATGCGGTTTGCGGATGCGGATGTCTTGCCGTATCAGTTTGGGGATGAGGCGGAGACGGTGCATGGCTATGTGAGCGAGGTGAAGAAGCTGGCGGATACGATGCGGACGCAGATCAAGGAGCGCAATGCGGCTCTTGCGGATGGGTCATACAAGGCTGCAGCGGATCCAAAGAAGACGAGTGTGGCGCCTGCGGTCGACATGGTGCCGCCGTACTTCAATTTTGCGCCTTTGGATCAGGCTTCGGATGATCTAACTGCGGCCGCGGCCGCGTATGACAAAGCGTTTACGGCGCATGCTGCTGCGGGTGAAGGGACTGCTGTGAATGCGGAGGTAATGAAGGCGGAGCAGGCGTTGATGGATACAGCCGGGCTGCCGAACCGGCCGTGGTTTCAGAACATGGTGTATGCGCCGGGGTTCTATACGGGGTATGGCGTGAAGACGCTGCCTGCGGTGCGGGAGGCGATCGAGCAGAAGCAGTGGTCGCTGGTGGATGCGCAGATTGCGCGGACGGCGGCGGCTTTAGAGCGTGAAGTTTCGTTGTTGCAGGGGGCTGCGAAGACATTGGGAGGGAGTTAGTCATCGTGTGTGCGGTCGTACGTACGCGCACATGCGTGGAAGGTGGGTTCAACTCAGGGCGAGGGGTAGTTTCAGGCGCATGGTGGTGCCCTGGTTGGGGCCGGGGCTTTCGGCGCGGATGTCTCCGCCGTGTTGGCGGGCTATGGTGCGGACGAGGAAGAGGCCAAGGCCTGTGCCTTTGATTTTGACCTGGTCTGTGGTGTCGGCGCGATAGAAGCGCTTGAAGATTCGTTTGAGTTCGGTGGGGGCGACCCCGAGGCCTTTGTCTGTGATGGACACGATGGCGTAGGTGTATTTCTCGATGCTGAGGCGGCAGGTGATGGCGACCCCGTTGGGGGAGTATTTGACGGCGTTGTCAAGGAGGTTGAGGACGGCGGTGCGTAGGTCTTCGGGGGTTCCCCAGGCGAGGAGGCGGACGTGGCCGGGGACGGGCTCGACCTGGATGGCTTCTGGGGGGAGATGGTGGCGATCGCGAACGGTGGCTGCGGTTTCGAGGAGGAGCTCGTGCAGGTCGACGCGGGTGCGATCGGCAGCGCGGCGGGTGCCGAGTTCGCCGGCTTTGAGGACCTGCTCGACGGTGGTGAGCAGGCGGTCGGTATCCGAGCGCATGGTGCGGTAGAACTTCTGGCGCTGCTCTTCGGGAAGGGTTCTGCGTTCGAGGGTGTCGAGGTAGAGGCGCAGGGAGGCTATGGGGGTTTTGAGTTCGTGGGTTACGGCGTTGAGGAAGTGGTCCTGGCGCTCATTGCGGCGGATTTCGCGAAGAAGAAAGATGGTGTTGAGGACGACGCCGGCGATGAGGATGGTGAAAAGGATGACCCCGGCGATGACCCAGGCGAGGCGGCTGGAGTTCTTGTGAATCCAGGTGATGTTGAGGGTGACGGCGAGGCCGGTGAGCAGGATGCCGAGCGTGAGGAAGACGGCTTGGGAGGCCCGGCGACGGGTGAGGTTCACGTAGCTGAGGTTAGCTGAGGTTGGCTGCTTTGCGGTAGCGGCTTTGCGGGAACTTATGGCGTTGATGGCAGAGCAGAGGGGATTCGCAAGCTCGATCGCAAAAGGAGAAGCCGCCATGGTGGGCGGCTTCTCTTTCGAGTCGAGTTGATGATCCCGTTCAGGCCGACTATGACTACCGCGTAGCAGCTATTGCGAAGCAGCTGATCGCGGCTACCACCACGCCGTCCCCGCTCATGCCATGTAGGCGCCGGCGGGTTTCGGATTGTTGGGATCCCACTTGGCGGTTTGGACTTTCTTGGCGAGGCCGGCTTTTTCGAGGAGCCAGATGCCGTAGTAGTTAATGTCGAACTCGTACCAGACAAAGCCGTGGCGCGCGCTGACGGGGTGGGCGTGGTGGTTGTTGTGCCAGCCTTCGCCGCCGGTAAGCAGGGCGACCCACCAGCTGTTACGGGAGTCATCTTTGGTCTCGAAGCGGCGCGCACCCCAAAGATGCGTGGCGGAGTTGACGAGCCAGGTGGCGTGCAGGCCGAGGGTGGTGCGGAGGAAGGTGCCCCAGAGGAGCATGCCGACGGCGCCCACGATGCGGTGGCCTGACGGAGCTACGGCTGCGCCGATGACGATCTGGAGGATGCCGCAAAGGGTGAGGGGAAGCCAATGGTACTTAGAGAGCCAGACCTGCCCTTTGTCGCGGGTGAGGTCAGGGGCGTAGCGGCCGAGGAGAGCGGTTTCCGAGTGCATGGCGCGGCCAGAGAGAATCCATCCGGCGTGGGCCCACCAGGTGCCGTCCTGGGGGCTGTGCGGATCGCCTTCCTGGTCAGAGTTCTGGTGATGGACGCGATGGGTGGCGACCCAGAAGATGGGTCCACCCTCAAGCGCCATGGTGCCGCAGGCGGTGAGGAGGAACTCGAGCCACTTGGGAACGCGGTAGCCGCGGTGGGTGAGGAGGCGGTGATAGGTCATGCCGATGCCGACGTTGATGGCGAGGAAGTACATGATGGCGGCGGCGGCGACGTTCTTCCAGGAGAAGAAGAACAAGGCGGCAATGGCGCCAACGTGGAAGAGGCCCATGAAGATGCTGGTGATCCAGTTGATGCGGCCTTCCTGGTGCTCGCGGCCCATGCGGAGGTCCTGTTTAAGTTTTTGCTGGGCGGTCGTCACGGCAGAGGGGGTGAGGGGGGTGGAGACTACGGCTTCCGGGGTGAGCGTGCTGGGACTCATGGTGGTGTTGCTCCTCACATTCAACAGTAGTGAGGATGGGAGTTTGTGTGTGTAAGAGTTCTGTAAGGTGGCCTGGAGGTTGTAGGCGGGTGGAGTGACAGGGCTAGCGGAGAAGGTCTTCGAGGGTGGTGCTGAGGTTGGTTTTCTCGTCGCGGTACTTGATGAGGATGGGGGTGTAGAGGGAGAGGCCGAGGTCTTTGCCGGGGCTGGTCTGGATGGCGCGGCTGCCGGGGACGACCACGGCGTTTTCGGGGATGATGAGGGGTTGGTCTGGGGTGGAGCGGAGGATGGTGTTGTTAGGGAGGTCGAAGACGGGGGTGCCGCGGGTGAGGATGGTGCCGGCGGCGAGGACTGCGCCTTTGCGGACGATTGTGCCCTCGTAGACACCGGTGTTGCCGCCGACGAGGACGTCGTCTTCGATGATGACGGGGGAGGCGTTGACGGGTTCGAGGACGCCGCCGATCTGGGCGGCGGCGGAGAGGTGGACGCGAGCGCCGATCTGGGCGCAGGAGCCTACGAGGGCGTGGGAATCGACCATGGTGTCTTCGCCGACGTAGGCGCCTACGTTGACGAAAGAAGGAGGAGCCATGATGACGCCCTTGGCGAGGAAGGCGCCGGCGCGGACGGAGGTGCCGCCGGGGACGATGCGGATGCCGTCGTTGGGGCCGAAGCGGCGTGGGGGGAAGGTGTGTTTGTCGACGAAGCTGAGGGCGGAGGGGCCGGAGGCTTCGCAGCCGTTCATGGGTTGGTGGACGCCGAGGCGGAAGCCGAGGAGGATGCCCTGTTTGACCCAGGTGTTGACGCGCCAGCCGGTTGGTTGGGTGGGGTCTGGTTCGGCGGAGCGGAGGGTGCCGGCTTCGAGGGCTTCGCGGAGGGCGAGGAAGCAGGTGAGGGCTTCGGACTTGGCGGAGTCTGAGGTGGAAGGGGTGGTGAAGAAGTGCTCGATGGAGGCTTGGAGGGATTCGGTTGAGGTCATGTCCACAGATGATTGTAGTCAGTGGAGGGGGGTGGGGGTGCTCCTCCCCCCGGTTTTGGGTAAAGTCTTCGAAGCAGGGAGTTTAGGGTTGGACTTGTAGCTGTTTGGGGGATGGCTGTCTACAACCTGCCTTGCGAAAGAATGTGAAGGGGGCGGCGCTCTCCCTGGCGGTTGGCTTGACTGGGCCACCTGCCACCCGGGTGTGATGGAATTGGGAGGTAAGAGGGGAGACCCGGTTGAATCTATCCGTTGGTCCCACTCTTGCGAGAGAGACTGCGTGGGCGTGGCACCCGGGTTGTGATCGGAATTCATGGCGTTGCGTTGGGGACAAGCTTTTCAGATGAGAGTGACGTGGCCGTGGCCAACGTTTCGGAGCCGAACGGGACGGTGGTGGTTCTGTGCCGTGGCGGCCCTAGGAGCGGTTGCAGTTTTTGCTGTGCCGATGCTTGTGCCGCCTTTGAGGGCGGATTCGGACGCCTTCTACTTTGGCTTCAACAATCGGCTTTGCCAGATGCTCTTTGTGACCTGGGCGGCGGCGTTGGGCGTCGCGGCGCGGGCCGCTGGGATGCGATTGCCGGAGGTGGGCCGACCGGGTGGAAGTGAACAGGCACCGGGTCTGCGGATGTTGTGGTGGACCATGGGCACGACAGCCGGGCTTGCGCTATGGATGATTTGGCTGATCCACCCGCTGGGCGCGATCTATGACGGGGCTTACTTCGTCGACCGCATTGTGCAGATGAGTCATGGAGCTCGGCCTTACAAGGATTTCGAGTTCGTGTA
>CAZZWG010000042.1:0-2647 GCA_964657685.1 Verrucomicrobia bacterium Tous-C9LFEB
CTTTGCCGCTGTCTTCTTTGCCGGAGTTTTTTCGGCTGCCTTCTTCGTTGCCAAGGTCTTACCTCTCGATTTGAAGTTTTTGCTGCCACTGCCCTTTGTACTCGCCGTCTTTTTAGGAACGGCACCTCCCCGCACAGTCCGGGAGGACTTCGCGGCGGAACCTGAAATGTTTTTCACAGCCGTCTTCTTGGCGGGCGTCTTCTTCGCGCTCGTCTTTTTCGAGGCTGTCTTCTTTGCGCTCGTTTTCTTTGCGGCTGTCTTCTTCGCAACCGCCTTGTTTGCGGAAGAACTCGTCTTCTTCGCCGCCGACTTCTTCACCGCGCTCTTCTTTGCAACACCACTCTTCACAGGCACCTTCTTCGCCGCAGTTTTTGTCAATGCCGATTTTGTTGCGGCTGTTGTCTTCCTCGCCGGGGACTTTGCTCCACGTGCCTGCGCGTCCTGTGCGGACTGACGCAAGGAACGACCCACGCTTGCTTCCGCCTCATTGGGCTCCGGCAGCTGCGAAAGGGCGTCAGGCGGATCGTAGGTGTCCACCGGTGTGCTCGGCGCCGCGTTCAGCCGCGCGTCTTCGGGGTGGGTGCTGGCGACCTCGATCGTCAGCTCATCGCGCGATGCCACATCGGCACGGGACTCGCTATCCGGATCCAGATCTTCTTCGTCCTCTTCCTCTTCTTCGTCTTCGTCATCCAGGTCGACTTCATCATCATCGTCGTCTTCAACATCCGCCGATGCCTGGAGCTTCCAACGCTCGTCCTCAAACATCATGTGCCTCTCCCATGCGCGTTCTTGCTTTGGAAGATGCAAGAACCTACTGCTTTCGCTCGGCGTGTTGAGCATGTTTGCTAACGCAGCCAACATGCGCATTACGCGCAAAGATTAGCAACAGATGTACGCCGCACATACACAAATAGCAAGCACTGTTTTTGGTGCAAGCTGTTTTTCTTCAGATAGACGAATCGAGCTTGATGCATCATGCGCTTCTAGTGCGGATCAGCGATGCCGCTTACGCGATGAAGAGCTTGAAGCATGCCCTGTTGCAGCATGCGAGGCAGCGTGTGCAGAGGCATGTGAGCTGCCCGCTCTCGCTCTTGACGAAGACACTCTTCGTCCACCGCTTGCTGCGCGCGCGCGACCTCTGCGTGAGCCTGGTGCGAGCCTTACGGGTTCCGCCACATAGATCGATCTACCTGGGGTGAGCCGCGCAGAAGCCCCATTCCAATCGCGCAGCTGCTCCACCGTGATGCCAAAGCGATCGGCAACAGCCACCAGCGTATCGCCGCGATGCACGGTGTACCGTTGCTGTCCCGGTGAACCGCTCGACCCCGTAGAGATAGGCACAACCAGCTCATCCCCGGCTTGCATCGGTTGTGCCGGCGTGACTTCGTTGTACGAGGCCAGCGTCTCCGCACTGACACGGAACGACGCCGCCACAGTCTCCAGTGTTTCGCCCGGCTTCACCACGTGGAAGCGCCAGCTCGCGCGATCTTCTTCAGGGATGTCCTTCAGCCGTGTGAGGAACGTGTCCCTGGTGCCGGGCGGCAGATGCAGGTCATACGCAATGTCCCGTGGTGTGCTGAGCCGCAGCAGTGCCGGGTTCAACGCCACGATCTCCGTTACCGTCGAACCTGTGAGGTCGGCCACCAGGTTCAGGCTCACGGCGTTCTCGACCGTGACCGTGTCATAGATGACCGGCGGGCTGGGCGGAAGCTGATTGAGACCATACTTGCCTGGATTTTTTGCCATGATGACGGCGGCCAGGATCTTCGGCACATAAGCGCGTGTCTCCCCCGGCATCATGTTCCGGTTGTAGAGCTCCCAAAAATCCGCATAGCCGCTCCGGCTCACAATGCGCTGAATGTTGCCCGGACCCCAGTCATAGGCCGCCATCGCCAGGTACCAGTCGCCGAACAACGCATACAGCTTCTTCATGTAACGGGCATAGGCTCGGGAGCTCTTCTCCGGATCGAACCGATAGTCGAAATAGCCGTTGCGGGTGAGGCCGTACTCCGGGCCTGTCGTGGTCATAAACTGCCACATGCCGCCCGCGCCGCTGCGGTAGTTCACCACCTGCGGCTGAAAACCGGACTCCGCCACCGCGAGGTAGATCAGATCCTGCGGCACACCTTCTTCTTTCAACACATTCTGGATCAAGGTGCGGTACTTGCCCAGCCTCGCCATGGAGGCCGACATGTGCGCGCGAAAGCTGGTCGACTCGGAGAAAACACCGATATACCCGGCCACCTGATCGTTGATCACCAGGGGCAGATCCGAGGCCGTGTTCAGCTCGCTCGTCAGTTTGGCGACCAACTCGGGGTTCGGTGCGAAGGTCACATCGGTTGCATTTTCAAGCGGCGCCTCTTCGAGCTTCGGGCTGAAGCCGTTGCCCTGCTTCAGCGCAAGAATCTCCAGCGAGTTGATCGCCCCCAGCAGACGCTCGAACTCTTCTGCTAGCTGAGGATCGTTCTTCAGGTCCATGCCCGAAGACAGCATCGTGTCCACGGCGAAGTCGAAGTCGGCCCGCGCCGCGTCCAGCTTGTTGCTGTTGTAGTTGTTCACGCCTGACTGGTAGCTGGCCTGCGCCCTCGCGACCAGATCCTGCACCTTCTGCGCATGCTGCTGGGCGAGGTATTGATCCTGTGCGTTG
>CAZZWG010000042.1:2747-17517 GCA_964657685.1 Verrucomicrobia bacterium Tous-C9LFEB
CGTGTAGAAGTTCCCAAGCGATCTTTATTGTACGGATTTGCCGCGATTTAGATAGCATGACCCCACGTGCCCTTGCAGGCGTTGCCGGCCTTCCGCGGTGGCGGCCGAGGTGTGCACAATCCGTTTCTTTGAAAGAGAGCTTCATGGCCATCACCCGGCAAGTCATTACCTCGATTCTCAACGACGGCACCGACATGCTCGGCACCAAGGTGCTAGCGGTCAAGATCGCTGACGAAAGCATCGTCTCCGGCTCCCTGCTCACCGTGGAGTCGAATCATTTTTGCGTTCTCAAGAGCCGCGGTGCGGTGCTCAATGTCTATGAAACCGGGCAGTACCCGTTGACGACGCCGGACAAGCCCATCTTCGGATCCATCGCGCAGGGCTTCTTTGGAGGCAACTCCCCCTGGGTCTACGAAGTGATCTACATCAATCGGTCCAAGCTGCTCGTGCGCAATCAGGGCATCGCCACCAGTGCGGAAATGGCCGAGATGGCGTACCAGGTGGACTACTACATTCATGTCGACACCAAAGAAGCCGCCCTCGACCTGATCACGCATCTGCCCTTCAATGGCCATACGATCGACACGAAAGAGGTCGCCGACTATGCCGGCCCGGCCATTGAGCAGGCCGTGAACCAGGTCGTGCAGGTGACCAAGATGGAGAACATCAACGAACACATCAACGATGTGCGCGAGTTGGTGAAGCATCACCTGGCAGACTTCCTCAAGGTCTATGGCGTAACCCTGAATGACCTCAAGGTGCTGATCCTTCCCAAGGACGAGCGCATGCGCGAGTTGATCTCCCTGCAGGCCATCGGCCTCAGCCCCATTGAGGCGGTGCGTTACTACCTGGCGCTGCGCATGGCGGAAAAGGGCCTGGTTTCCGCGCCGAACGCCGCGGCCGGCGTGCCCTTCAACATCGGTGGCCAACCGCAGGGGATGTATTCGGTTGCTTCGGGCGTAGACCTTGGGGGAGGGAAGTGATGTTGGACTTCTACGACGCGGGGCTGGTGCAGCAACTCGCGACGAACCTCTTTTATGGATGGGGTTACAACTTCTACAAGGCTGAAAATCAGCTTAGGGCCGACGATCAGCTGGTGCGTGCGAAGTGTGTCTTTCTGCTGAATGAAACGGCGGCCTCTGTCGGGGCCGCCGAAGCGGCATTTCGTCGCGAGCATCTGCCCCCGCCCACCAGGGCGAAGCCTTATCCGGATGCCGATGCCGTCGCGGGTGCGCAGAAGCTCGAGCGTCTGCATGCCGAACTTGTGGCCCTTGCGGCGCGCATTCAAAACCTGCCTGCTCCCGAGAGCGATCTCGTCTTCAAGCGCTACCGGGAGGAAGCAACAACGCTGCTGCTACTCCTGGACCGTGACGCCCAGCTGGTCGGGCGATGCGACCTGCTGCGGTCTACGCTGGCCGGCAAGGATGCGGCCTGGCTGCTTGGGAACCTGAGCGAGTTTCTTCCCGGCATCGGTGCCGTTGAGGCTGCGCTGCGAAGCCGTGAGCAGTTTCTGCTCGGCTTTCCGTCCCTGCAAGTTTGAACCTTTTGAGGCATGCGCAAAGGAGGCGTATGGCAATCCCGATCATAGTTTTCCTTGTTGTTGCACTGGTCGTTCTGCTGACGATTACGAAGGCGAGGGCTCGCCGCCGCGCTCTCTTGCGAAGGGTGCAGGCCACCGTTCAGGGTGTCTCCGGGCAGGCCATAACCCTGAAAGAGGGCAATGTCTCCGTGCGGGTCAAGACTTCGGTAAACACAGAAGGAGCAGGCCTGGGAAGCGTGGGGGATCAGATCGCCCAAGCCCTTTCCAACATTTCGCCGGAACAACTGCAGGCGCAGGTGGAGACCGCGCTCCATGGCATGCGGGATAGCGGGAACATGCAACTCAGCGAACAACAACGGCGGGTCGTGGAAGCAGCTCTGCGCAACGGGTTCGGAAAGGGAGCAACCGTCACCTTTGACACGCAGCCACTGCAGGCGGCCGAGGCCGCAGATGTGTTTTCGGCCCTCGACGCTGAGCCGCTTTCCGTGCCGCCGAGCGTGGTGCACACGGCGCCAGCACCGGCATCCAGCGCCGGGAAGCAGGATGCGGAGAATCAGGATCCGTTCTCGCCTGGAGACGTATTCGATCGCCATCAGAAAGCCGCTGACGCCAGCTTTGACAACGCAGCGGCAAATCGCGACACGTCAAAGAATCGAGATCCCTTTAGCTGATGTTGGGTCCATGGACTCCTACGGGGTCAACGGCCTGCAGGGAGGCGCTGCTATTCTAGACTTTCGAGTGCTTTTCGCCCTCGGTGGATAGCTGAGACCCTGATGGACCCCAAGTACATTCGTAATTTCGCGATCATCGCGCACATCGATCACGGCAAATCAACGCTCTCCGATCGTCTGCTGGAACTCACCGGCTCATTGACCAAGCGCGAGATGCAGGAGCAGGTCCTGGATGCGATGGACCTCGAGCGCGAGCGTGGTATCACCATCAAAGCCCATACCGTCCGCATGATGTACCACGCTTCGGATGGTCATGACTACCAGCTCAATCTCATCGATACCCCCGGCCACGTCGACTTCAGCTACGAAGTGTCGCGCTCGCTGGCTTCATGTGAAGGTGCGCTGCTGGTCGTCGATGCCTCGCAAGGCGTAGAGGCACAGACGCTGGCGAATGCCTATCTCGCCATCTCGAACGGTCTCGAGATTATCCCGATCATCAACAAAATCGATCTGCCCAGTGCGGACATTGAACGCACCAAGGCGATGATCGAGAAGTCCGTCGGGCTTCCCGCCGATGATGCCGTCGCGGTCAGCGCAAAGACCGGCCTCAACGTCGAACAGATTCTCGAGGCCGTCGTACACCTTCTGCCGCCGCCCAAGGGCGACGCCGACGCGCCGTTGCAGGCGCTCATCTTCGATTCCTGGTTCGACGCCTACCGTGGCGTGATCGTACTTGCGCGCGTCATCAACGGCCGCATGCGCAAGGGCGACAAGATCAAGATCATGTCCAACGGCCGCACCTTCGATATCGACAGCATGGGCGTGATGACCCCGAAGCCCGTCGTGCTGGAAGAGCTCAGCGCCGGCGAGGTCGGCTTCTTTGTCGCCACCATCAAGAACGTGGCCGACACCAAGGTGGGCGACACCATCACCCATGTCGACCGCCCCTGTGCCGAAGCGCTGCCCGGCTTTGAAGACATCAAGAGCATGGTCTTTGCCGGCCTTTATACCGTCGATTCCCACGAGCACGGCATGCTGCGCGATGCTCTCGAGAAGCTCCGGCTCAATGACAGCTCCTTCAACTTCGAGCCCGAAAGCTCCGTCGCCCTGGGCTTCGGCTTTCGCTGCGGCTTCCTTGGTCTGCTTCATCTCGAAATCATCCAGGAGCGCCTGGAGCGTGAGTACAATCTCGATCTCATCATCACGGCCCCGGGGGTGCGCTACAAAATCACTCTGACGGACGGCTCCGTCATCGAGGTCGACAATCCCTCACGCTGGCCCGACCCCAGTGAGATCGAGCAGATCGAAGAGCCCGTCATTACGGCGAAGATCCTGACCAACGAAGAATATGTTGGCGGGATCCTGAAGCTCGTGGAGGACAAGCGCGGCCGTCAGCAGAACCTGGAGTACGTCTCCGAGACGCGCGTCATGATCACCTACGAACTCCCGCTGAACGAGATCGTGCTCGACTTCTACGACCGGCTCAAGTCCGTTTCGCGCGGCTATGCCTCGCTGGACTACCATCTCGCCGGCATGTGGGTCTCGCCGATGGTGAAGATGGACATCCTCGTCTCCGGCGAACCCGTCGACGCGCTGTCCATCATCGTGCATCGTGACTTTGCCTACGACCGCGGCAAGGCCCTCGTCTCCAAGATGCGCGAGCTCATTCCACGGCAGATGTTTGAGGTCGCTATCCAGGCCGCCATTGGCTCCAAGATCGTTGCGCGTGAAACTGTGACAGCCATCCGTAAGAACGTCATCGCAAAATGCTACGGCGGTGACATCAGCCGTAAGCGCAAGCTGCTGGACAAGCAGAAAGAAGGCAAGAAACGCATGAAGCGCATCGGCAAAGTCGATATCCCGCAGGAGGCCTTCCTTGCGGTGCTCAAGGTGGGCGAAGAGTAGATCCCCTCGGAACCTCCATAAAGCAAAGAGGAGGCCCAGGGGCCTCCTCTTTGTCGTTATCTGCTTTGGCTTAGGGTTTGCGGGGTGCTGTCGTACCGGCGCCCGGTGCGCGGCGGGTCGGCGAAGGAGCCGACGGCGGCGGCGCGGCCACACCGGAGCTTGCGTTGTACGCGTTCACAACGGCCTGCGTGATGTCGGTCGTCTGCTGCCACCAGAGCACGGGATTCACGGCCTGCGCCTGCTGGTTGCCGCCCACATTCAGCATCAACGTGAAGCCATTTTCCTGGGCATACTTCACCGCAGCCTGCCCAACCTTCTGGTAGAGCTTCCCGGCGGCCTCGTTCATGTCCTGGTTGTAGGCGTTGGAAGCGTCTTCACTGTCACGCTGCAGCGCCTTCTCCTTGGTGTCGATCGCCTTGATGCGGTTCGCACGCTCTTCGTCAGGCGTGCTCGCGGGCAGACCCTGGACCTGTTTCTTGAGCGAATCGATCTCCGCGCCGGAGGCTTCGAGCTTGCTCTTCTGCGGTTCGTACTTCTTATTGATTTCACCGAACGCGCGCTGGCCCTCGTTGGTGTTCACGATGACCGCCTGCACATCAATGACGGCAATCTTGGCGGGGATGGCCTGAGGAGGAACGGCGGCCGGCGCAGCAGCGGCCGGAGCAGCGGGAGCACCGGAAGGAGCCTGGGCAACAAGGCTGGGTGCGGCAGCGGCAGAAGCCATTGCCAGGACAAGAGACAGCGTGCGATTCATGCGGTGTGTGTAGCTCCTTGCAGCTTTGCGTTGTCAGGTGGTGTAGGCCGCATGATGCGGGGATCCCGCTCGCTTGCAGCAGCCAAAGAAAGATCGGTCCGCTTTGCCGGCTACGATCGTAGCCTGAAAACAGCGCGGCGCCACAGGCGGACACCTACCTCTGACTGAGGAAAATTATACCGGAGGGCCGTCCCGTGTGAGGGCAACCCAGTAGCAGGTTTCAGAAAATGAGAGAGTTTTCTGCGCGAGATACGGAATCTGGATGAGGGACGAAGGAATATTCCGAAAATCGTCCTCTTTTCGCTTTCAGTCTTTGGCACATGGATTGCTCCGTCTATCGTGTTCGGTCCAGAGCTCAGGCGCTGGTGCCGATCTCCGAGCCCGGCGGGAAGCGAGACGCCCTTCAAGGGTGCCACTCGTCGGGCGGGCGCAGCAAAGCCCGTTTCAGGAGGCCAGCGATGGCCATTGGGGAGACCTGTAGCCATTCCTCGGGGAGGGGGAATGGCTACAGGTTTCTGCGCGCGAGCTAACGCAGAAGTGCTACTTGCGGAATCCGTCAAAGTGGGATACGCTTGCACTCGTTAGGCAGAGCCCCAATCGTAGGGCGGGTTGTAAGGTCGCGTAGGCTGCACGGCAAACGGGAAAACACAACCAGACACAAATTGCGGCCGTAGAAAACCCTGCTTACATGACAACGCTGCGCCAGACGGTCTGGAGGCCGACTGGAACTTCCCTGGTTCAAGAGAATGGGATGGCCCTTGGATGTGGGTTCGTCAAGCAGGTAGCTTTTGTTTGCAAAAAGTCGCGTGATCCTTTCCGCAGCCTCGGCGGGGGCAGAAAGATCACGGAACGAGATTGAAATCTACCAACGACATTCAGGCTATCTGAATGCTTAAGTGAGCGAGCATACGCTTCAACAGAACGAAAGGTCGGGTTACCTGAATTCAGGCTTACGCCCACGCTCGCAACGAGCGAAGGGTGTGCAGGCGTGGTTTCTTCAGGGCTCCACCGTCAATGGCAAAAAGGGAAGTGACACAAGATGTCAGAGCAAAACGTAGTGGAAGGCTCCCCGGACTTTGCGGGTGAGTCGTTCGGTGGCGATTTCGGCGACGATCAGTTCAACACAGACTCAGGATCAGATGCGGACGGCCAGCCTGGCCCCGGAATGGGTCAAAGCAAGAGCAGCCGTCGCCGTCGCCGCAAGCGCAAAAAGACCGGCACCCCGGGCGAAGCCGCGGCGGGCAGCGCACCGGCTGGCGATGCCCCGGTACCCGTTCCCATCGTGATGGAAGGCGAGCGCCTCGCGCTTGCGGCCTCGGCCAGCGCACCCACCCAGCGCAGGCCCTCCAACGGCTACCAGGGAGGCCAGAACAACGGCCAGCAACAAGGTCAGGGCCAGGGGCAAGGCAAACGCTGGAAGAAGAAATTCCGTGATCGTGACCGGCGCCCAATGCCCGGTGGCTCCGGCGGCGAGTTCCGCGCGGAAAGCCCCACGCCCACCAGCTTCAGCAGCAACGACAGGCCTTACAGCAACGATCGTCCCTACAACGGCGACCGCCCATTCAACAACAGCAACAACGGCAGCAACAACAACGGCGGTGGCGATCGCAGCTATGAGCGCCCCTTCCGTGCCCAGGGCGGCGGCCGTCCCGATAACTTCGGCAATCTCGTCTCGCACCAGGGCCGCAAGGCCAAGAGCGGCCCGGGAAGAGACCGCGGCTTCGTCGGCCCCATGGACCACAGCTATCGGGAGATGAACTCGGAGTTCGGTGAAGCGCCGCCTTCTACGATTCAGCTGCGCGGACGCCATGGCCGCCGTCATTTCGGCGACAGCCAGCCAATCGATCACAACGCCCCACGGCCCGTGCCGATCCCAGAAGGCGCCCAGACGCACATCTATATGTTCGTCGAGGATCTCTTCATCATCGCCAAGGTGCAGGAGACCGCCAAGAAGCTTGGCGTCAAAGTGGCTTTCATCAAGAACGAAAAAGAAGCCATTGCTGAGCTGACCAACGGCGAAGATCAGAACAAACCCGCGCTCATCGTCTTCGACCTCAACAATGCCAATGCCAAGCCGCTGACGCTCATTCCCAAGCTGAAGTCCAAGCTGAAGCGGGCGACCTCCATCATCGGGTTCCTCTCCATGATCCAGGGCGACCTGAAGGCCAAGGCCGTGGAAGCGGGCTGCGACACCGTGATGCCGCGGGCAGCGTTTTCACAGAACCTTCCAAACCTGCTGCGCCGCTACGGTGTCGAAGAAACCGAAGAAAAGAACTTCAACTACTGAAGTGGCTCCAGATGAAAAAGAAGAGCCCGGCGTATCTGCCGGGCTTTCCTGTCCCCCGCGAAAGAACTTCAACCCCAGGCCGCGGGCGCGGTCATCAGATCCTCATTGTCTACCAATTCTTCAACCTCTTTCTCCCTGGCCAGTGACCGCGCGGCGAAGAACACATCCACCGCCGCCATCACGTCGTTCGCCTGCTTCGCTTCAAAGATGGATCGCCGCAGATGCGCTCCATTCGGCACACCATGCGTAAACCAGGCCGCGAACTGCTTCATCCTGCCGATAGCCTCGCGATGCGCCGATTCATGATCCCGCCGCGCCCTCTTCGCTTCCTCTGACGCATCGTCGATAGAGATATGGGGATGCTCCGCTGTTTCCGCCAGCAGCCGCGAAAAGTAGTCGCGAATCATGCGGTAGCGATCCTCATCCGCCGGTTTGTCATACACCCCTACGCCGGTCTTGGCCTTGGATTCCGTGTACTGCGCAATCTGCCGGAAGATCCACGGATTTGCCGGAGCCGCACGGCCAATCATCACAGCGTCGCATCCGGTAGCCGCCACCATCGACGCCGCATCCTCCGGAGATCGCACGTCCCCGTTGCCCACCACGGGAATGTGCACGGCATTTTTCACCGCCGCGATCCACTCCCAGCGCGCATCGCCGGTGTACCCCTGCTCACGCGTGCGCGCATGCAAAGCCACAGCATTCAATCCGCAATCTTCGGCGAGCTTTGCCAGGTCCACGCACACAATATTCGCGTCATCCCATCCCATGCGGAACTTCACCGTGAACGGTATGGAGACTGCCCGGCGCACCTCGCGAAAGATCTCGCCGATCAAGGGCAGATCGCGCAACAAGCCTGAGCCGCCATTGCACCTCACCACGCGCTTGGCAGGGCAGCCCAGGTTCAGGTCGACAACATCGAACCCAGCCTCTTCAATAATCCGCGCCGACTGCGCCAGCGTCTTCGGATTCGATCCAAAGATCTGCGCCGCAATCGGATGCTCATCGTCGTAGTAGGTGAGATACCGCTTGCGCTTCGTTTCGCGCATGCGCGTCAAGCCGTCGGCTGACGTAAACTCCGTCATCAGCAGCCCGCAGCCTGACTTCTCATTGGTGGTCTCAAACTCCACGTCCGCCGCCCCATCGGCAACCTCCGGCGTATACAAGCTCGCATGCCGGATGAAGCGCCGGAACACCGTATCCGTCACCCCCGCCATCGGCGCCAGCACGGTCGCCGGCGCAATCCGCACACCACCGATGTGCAACTCCGGGGCGACCGCGGCGTCCTCCGGCGCGGGGCGGGCGATCATGTTGCTCCAGCGTTTATCCATCGGGTTAATCGAGTTAAAAGCATTCATCTCAGTCGTTGGATGACTCCCAGCCTGCGAGGGCTGCTGAAACCTCTAGCGGCCCGTCACCCAGGCGGCAAGCTGCTCCGCAGAATGTATTTCCCCACGCAGCAAGCGGTCCAGCAACTCCCGCGTCGCCACTGCCCTGAAGGGTGTATCGATCCGCGCACCGCTCTGTTCCCCCGGCAGCTTCACCACGTACGCCGGCCGGTCGTCAAAATGACCTCCCTCGGTCGCACTCTCTTCTTCTGCTGTCCACCGCTGCGGGTTCTGGCGCCACATCGTGTTCACCCGCCAGCTATGGTCGCCCATCACCACCACGGCCGCCGTATCCCACGCGCCCTGCCGTTCCAGCCGCGTCCGCATCTCCGCCAGGCACCGGTCTGCGAGTTCAAGATTATCCAGATAAGTCCTGCCCTCCACGGCAAACTCTCCGGTACGCCGGTCAAAGATTCCCTCCGGATGCGGCACCGGCAGATGCAGCAGCACAAAGTCCGCGGAGCGATCCTCCAGCAGACGGTCCGCCTCCTGCAGAAGTGCCCGGTAGTCCTCCAGGTGACCCGCCGTTACGGTGTCGGGTCCCGACCGCAGTTCCTCGGACGTGGCTGCGTCCGTGGCCGGCCCTCGCCCCTTTGCCATCGCCTCCACCGCACGCCACAGATTGCCGCGGAAGCTGGCATCCGACGCGAGCCCATTCTCTAACTCCGTATACATGCGCCAGAAGCAGTGGTCGAGTACCGCAGGCAGGATGCGGCAATACGGGTTGTACCATCCCGCAATGCGGGTGCTGTAGCCCGCCCGCAGCGCATCCGCAAACACCGAATCGTACTGCGCAAATGGCTGCCATCGTGCGCTCTCCGTCTGCTGCGTGTACAGGCGCCCGTCCCCCGCGGCGCGGATCGCGGCCACCGGTTTCCCGGCGATCAGCGAAGGCAGAACAACGTCCGTTTTATTCCCCGCCGGCCGCACGTTTGTGAATACGACAGACTGCGCCGCCAGCGCGTCAAAGGCGGGCAGCCGTAAGCCCGGGAAGCGTCGCTCGTAGACCTGCCGGTAGCTGAGCTCATCGAACACAATCCAGATCACCCGCCCCTGCGAACGTCCCCCCGACGTCGAAGCGGCCGATCGAACATGGAGCGGACGCGCATCATTCAACCCTCGCGCGGCGATCCAGAACCAGCCAATCTGCAGCAGAAAAACTACGCCGCTGAACGCAACCGCCAGCATGGCATTCGCAAAGCGCGGCACGGTGTGCTCAATCCACTTCTTGCCTGCAGCCGACGGGCCCAGCAGCACTCCACTCAGCACTCCAGCGGCCGTAAGAAACAGCACGGTACGCAGCCAGGGCACGGGCCGCAGCAGGTGCTCCGCTGCATTGGCCAGCAGCCACGGCACAAGCGCGATGGTGCTGCCCCACACCGTCGTCCGCCACAGCCCGGGCCGCTCCGCGGAAAGCAGGAGCCCGGCAATGACCATCCACACCAGCCCGAAGAGCACGAGCACCGGGCCAAACAGGTTCGCCGCGCGACCGTCCCAGTGGTACAGCGCCAGGTGTTTACCCCGGCCCACTATCGGTTCGATCAACCCAGTCAGCGCCAGCGTGGTCCATCCCAGAGCCACACCCACGTTCCGCCCCACGTTGCTCACGGGGTGCGCCTCCGCACGCCGCCGAGGACGCCTACCAACCCACGCGATCGTGCACCTGGACAGACACGGCAGAGCCAAACCAAAGAATGCAACGCAAAAGACACGAGGTCACGCGGCTTTGCTTGTCTGCGCGGCCACGGCCTCTGTTTTCGTGGACCGGCTTGCTTCTTCCGTCCGTAGCAGCGGGTCGATTGCAGGCTTGCGGCGCAGAAGAGTGCGAATGCGGCGGCGCAGAAAAAACATGGCTCCCACACCAATGGAACTCAGGCTTTGGAATAGAAAAAGCCCGGATCCCGGATCCACATAGGCAAGGGCCGGACGCTCAAAAGTCAAGAAAAGGCAGGAAAACAGGGCAAAAGTCACGCACAGGTACAACAGCTTCATAAAACGGGCCTCACTTGGAACTCAGCAGGATTCAGCGATTGATGTTTTATGAACAGACGATGAAATGTCAACAAAGATTCGCCCAGAGACTCTGTGCTTCATCAACAGGCCACCCGCAACCGGCGTATCGGCTCCCCGCTCTACCCCGGCGGAAGCTGCCTGCCCGCGCATACTTGAGCTATGCGCCTCACCTCCACTGACCGGCTCTTTGTGCTCACCGGCGCCGGCATCTCCGTCGAAAGCGGTCTCGCCACCTTTCGCGGTTCCGGCGGGCTCTGGAACGGCTACCGCGTGGAAGAAGTCGCCACGCCGGAGGCCTGGAAAGCGGACCCGGCCCTGGTCTGGAACTTCTACTCCATGCGCCGCCAGGATGCGCGCGCCGCCGAACCCAACGCCGCCCATCGCGCGCTGGCTGCCCTCGAACGCCAACTCGGCGACCGCTTCTATCTCGTCACCCAGAATGTCGACGATCTGCACGAACGCGCCGGCTCCCATCGCGTCCACCACATGCACGGCAGCTTGTCCCTCTCCCGCTGTGTGGCCTGCGACAATCCCTTCCCCGACAAGGCCCTCTACACCGACCCCGAGAACCTTCCCCTCTGCACCGACTGCGGCCAACCCATCCGTCCCCACATCGTCTGGTTCGGCGAGGTCCCCCTCGATCTCGAAGCGATCTTCGCCGAACTCGACCGCGCCACCGTGCTTCTGGTCGTCGGCACCTCCGGCGCGGTGTATCCGGCCGCCGCCTTCGTGCGCATCGCCAACCAGCGCGGCCTCCGGACCGTGTACATCGGCCCGGAGGAGCCCCTCAATGCCGAGGCCTTCGACGAGATCCTGCTCGGCCCCGCCACGCAGGTGCTGCCTCGGCTTCTTGACCAGCCCGGGCAAGATGACAGCAGGCACACCGCCGTCATACCCTGAAGCACCATGCGTTCGCTCAATCGCCGCCTCTTTCTGAAGACCTCCGCCGCCGCCGCCGCGCTCACCTCGCCCTCGCTGCGTACGCTCGCCCAGGCCGCCGCCAACGCTGCTCCGCTCAAAATCAACACGGACCGCAACGGCCCGCAGGTTCCCCCCAGCTTCATCGGCCTCAGCTACGAGATTCAGCAGCTCGAAGATCCGCAATTCTTCTCAGCGAACAACACCGGTCTGATTGCCCGCTTCCGCGAACTCACCCCCAACGGCGTTCTTCGCCTTGGCGGCAACACCTCGGATGTCGGCTGGTGGAAGCCCACGCCCGCCAGCACGCAACCGCCGCTTCCACCCAACGTCGTCGTCTCCGTCGAGCCCGGCACCCGGCCCTTCCAGCAGCTCGCCTACCCCGTCACACCGGAGGCCGTAAAGAACCTCCGTGCCTTCCTCGACGCCACCGGCTGGACCTGCCTCTACGGCATCAATCTCGGGACCAACACCCCGCAGCGCGCCGCCGACGAAGCCGCCGCCGTCCACACCATCCTTGGCGCCAAGCTCGAGTACTTCCAGCTCGGCAACGAACCGGACCTCTTCCAGCATCGCTTTCGCGACAAAGCCACCTGGACCGTCGACCGTTACCTCGACGACTGGATCGCGGCGGCCGATGCAATCCGCGCCCGCGTCCCCCAGGCCCGCTTCGGCCTCCCCGACACCGCCGGCGACCCGACCTGGAGCTCCCGCATCGCCGATCGCCTCAGCGCCCTCGCACCCGCGGGCACCGGCGCCGGCGCAGCGCAGGGAAGCCGCCCCAACATCGCCGCCGTCACCCACCACTACTACTTCGGCGGGCCGCCCACGAACCCGGAGATCAGCATCCCGCGCATCCTGAAGACCGACCCGAAAGTCGCCAAGGTCGCCGCCACCACCCGCGATGCCGCCGAAAGATTAGGTTGTGTCTACCGCATGTCAGAAGGCAATACCTGCTACCAGGGCGGCAAGCCCAATGTGTCCGATGTTCTCGCCGCTGCTCTCTGGGCTGCCGACTATGCTCTCTCTCTTGCGGCCTTTGGCTACTCCGGCATCAACCTCCATGGCGGCGGCGGCAAAGCCGTCGGCAACTCCCTCGGCGCGCGCATGCCCGGCGAGGCACTCCTCAAGCCCGGCGAAGCCCCGCACCCTCGCCCCTTCTATACCGAAATCGCCGACATGAACGGCACCTACGTCCCCCAACCCGACTTCCGCGGCCTGCAGTTCGCGGGCCGCTTCGCCGGTGCCACCATGCTCTCGCTTGCCTTCGATCCCGGCGCCGCCAATGCCACCGCCTACGCCGCCAAACTTCCCACCGGGCAGCTCCAGGTCGCCATCATCAATAAAGATCCCGACCACGCCGTCCCCTTGAACCTCCCCGGCTTCAGCCCCGCATTGATCCTCACCGCCGCCACGCTCGAAACCCGCGAAGTGAACCTCTCCGAGCCGCAGGCCAACACCGAAGCCAACAGCGTCCCGCCAAAGACGGCCATGCTTCTCCTCAATGTCCACGCCTAAAACCAGGCGCAAACAGGAGAGACCTGCCTCCCGCAAACAGCAGCCAACCGCAGTCCTCGCGCCGAGGTCCTCCAGCTGGAAAGGGACCTTCGCGCGACATCCCACCGGCTGTTTTCTTCTCCTGTCTGCGTCCCTGGTCCTCCTGCTCTACTGGCGCAGCTTCACCTCCCCTTTCGTCTACGACGATCTCGACGGTGTGGTCCATAACCCCAACCTCTCCTCCTGGGCCGGCTTCACCCACCGCTTCCTGCTCCGCCCCGTAGACCTCACCACGTCTCTCCTCAGTCACGCAGGCTCTACGTACCGCCCTCTTTTCTGGCTCACGCTCTTCGTGGATCGAGCTCTCTGGGGCTTGAACCCCGGCGGCTTTCACGCAACCAACCTCGCCCTTCACCTCCTGAGCGGCAATCTCGCCTTTCTTCTCCTCAGGCGCCTGAAAGTGCCGCTCTTCCAGGCCGCAGCCATTGCTCTCCTCTGGCTCGCGCTCCCCATCAACACAGAAGTCGTCGCCTGGATCAGCGGCCGCGCCTATGCCCTCTGTACCCTCTTCGTTCTTGCCTGCCTGCTCTCTGCGATGAACTATCTCCGCAGCGGAAGAGCAGCGTGGGCCGCTCTCTGCTTCCTCACCGCTGCCTGCGCCGTTCTGTCGCATGAACTCGGCGTCGTTCTCATCCCGCTCCTGCTTCTGCTCGGGCTGGCTACACAACAAATCCGCTCTCGAAACTTCCTCGCCATCCTCACCATCCTGGGTCTCGCCATCGCAAGCGTCGAAGCCTGGCGCTTCCGGGTCGGCGTCTCTAGCTTCTCCGGGCTGGCCTCCGCGAAGGGTGCCAGCCTCGCGCTCGGCCACTACATCGTCCTTGCACTCCTCCCCATCCACATGAGCGTCGAACGCTCCACCTCTCTCCACCGGCCGCACCCCTGGCTCATCCTTCCCGCGCTCGTCCTGGTCCTCACCTCCGTCGTCGCCGTCGTCTACCGGCGCACCAACCCTCTGCTGTACCTCGGTCTTCTTTGGTTCCTGGTCTGCATCGCACCCTTCTGCCTGGTGCAGAACTACCAGGGCATCGCCGAACGCTTCGTTTACCTCGCCGCCCTCGGCCTCATCACCGCACTGGTCGCCCTGGCTTCCTCACGCACCCGCATCCGCAAGCCCCTTCTTGCCCTCCTCGCGTTGTGGTTTTGTTGGAATCTCTACAGAACCTCAACCCGCGTCGCGGATTGGTCCGACCCCGTCCGCCTCTATCAAACCTCCCTCCAGGCCAACCCCCAAAGCCCCTCTCTTCACTACAACCTCGCCTTCTCCCTGCGCGAGCGCGGCGACCTCGACGGCGCTCTGAAGGAATACACGCAAGTCCTCGCACTTGACCCTCACTACCCCAACGCCTACGCCAGCCTCGGCGACATCTACCTCGAACGCAACCTCTACCCCGCCGCCCAGACCGCCTACGCACAAGCGCTCGCACTGAAACCGGACGACACCGCCGTCCTCCTCAACAGCGGTGCCGCTTTCCAAAATGCCGGCGCACTCCCCCAGGCCGAGGCCACCTACCAAGGCATCCTCCAGCTCGACCCAGCCAACAGCCCCGCCCATGTCAACCTCGGCGTCGTCTACCTCGCCGAGAACCGAACGAACGACGCCGCCCATCAGTTCGCCATGGCCATCGACCTGAAAACCAAAGATCCCGTCCCCTTCTACAACCTCGGCGCCCTTCTCCAGAAAGCCGGCCGCGGCGATCTCGCCATGGTCCTCTACAAAAAAGTCCTCGAGCTCAA
>CAZZWG010000043.1:0-17352 GCA_964657685.1 Verrucomicrobia bacterium Tous-C9LFEB
GGTCGGGGAGGCGGTGGTGGAGGCCGGGGAGGTGGCGGCGCAGGTGGAGCCTTTCGCCGCATGGACCCAACGCAACTGCACGGCGGCTTGAACTACCAGGGGGACTTCTCCACGTTTGATTCGGCGCAGTGGTCGCCGACCTTGACCCCGCAGATCAAGACGCCGTATGCGCGGGACACGTTTGGTGTCACGCTCGCAGGTTCGCCGCAGATCCCTGGACTCATCAAGCCAAGCACGAAGCAGTTTGGATTTCTCAATTTCAACTTCAGCCGTAACACCACGCCGGTGGTGCTGAACGCAACAGTGCCGACCGCGGCCGAGCGCACCGGTGACCTGAGCGGTTTTACCCAGACATCCAATGGGCAGGTGATCACCCCAACTCTCTACGATCCGGCAACAGGGCAGCCCTTCACCTACAACGGCGCAGCTAACGTGATCAACCCGGCGCGGATCTCACCGCAGGCGCTGTACGTGCTCAACAACTTCTATCCCTTGCCGAACGTCCCGGTCACGGGAACGCAGCTCTACAACTATCAGACAGACACAACGTCGGGACAGAACTCGGCGAACCTGTCGATGCGGTTCATTCGCAATCTTGGGTCGGCGAGCAGTCAGCCATTCTTCGGCCAGGGACGCGGGGGCGGAGGACGGGGCGCGCCCGCTCCCCTGCACCAGAGCCTCAACTTCAACTTCTCGTACTCCCACTCCGCGTCAGATATTCGCGAATTCATCCTTCCACTATCGGGCGCGACGCTCTCCAATGGCTACAATCTGACCGCCGGCTACGTGATTGGCAAAGGACGATGGAACGAAAACGCCAGCGTGACCTGGAACCGCAGCAACGCGCTCACGCGAAACTACTTCACCAACACGCCCGAGGACCCTGCCGCGGCGGCCGGCATAGCGCTGCCCAGCACCGGGCAGCTTGGAAGTCTGCCAGACTTCTATAACGGTCTTCCCTCCTTTTCGATCAACAACTTCAGCTCCATCACGAACCCCGATCCGCAGCAGAACGTAGGGCAGACGGTCTCGTTCACTGACCAGGTAAGCTGGCGCCACGGCAAACACAATATGCGTTTTGGCGGGGATATACGGCGATCGGAAAGGAACTCCATCGGCGGCGGAAATCCCCTGGGACGCTTCACGTTCACCGGCTTCAACACGGAGAATCCTTGCGAAAACGGTGTGGCTGCGGCGCAGAGTTGCCCGGGGGGAACAAGCACGGCGGGCAGCACCCCAGGGCAGGCACCCACGGGCGCGGCCTTTGCGGACTTCCTGCTCGGCCTGCCCCAGCAGACGCAGATCCAGGCAGGTCTCCAGAAGATCTATCTACGTGGCACCGTGCTGGACTGGTACGCCAACGACGACTACCGGCCCAGGGGCGGCTTCACCTTCAACTTCGGGCTGCGCTATGAATACTTCGGGCCGTACACGGAGATTCACAATCGTCTGGGGAACCTCACCGGCGTGAGCGTAGGCACCACCAGCGTGGGTTGTGTAACGCCGGCGGGCGTTTCGGCCACGCTTCCGGCAGGCACGCTGAACTGCGGCGTCGGGCCGAACGCGTCCTTGATCAACCCCGATAAGGCCATGTATTCCCCGCGCTTCGGGGTGGCGTACACGCCGAAGTTCCTGCCCAGCCTGACAAAAGGCACCGTGCTGCGCGCGGGCTATGGCATCAACTTCAACACGGGACAGTTTGCGACGTTCGCGCAGCAGCTAAGCTATCAGCCGCCGTTTGCGATTACGCAGAACAACACCATCGCCGTGCCAGGCGCCGGCGGCTTTACCGGATGCGCGGCCCAGACACCCGGAGCCGCGAGCAATCTCACGGTGGCCAATGGCTTCGGTTGCTCCACCAATGAGCTCTTCCAGAACAGCTATGCCGTCGACCCAAACTACCGGCTGGGCTACGTGCAAATCTATAACGTGGACGTTCAAAAGAGCCTGCCGCTAGGGGTCGTCTTGAATGTGGGCTACAACGGCTCCCATGGCTCAGACCAGAACGTTGTAAATGCGCCCAACCATACACCGGCGGCGATCACTACCCCGAACGCAGCGTCCTTCTTGTACCAGGAGTCGATTGCCGAGTCGACATTCAACGCCTTCACGCTCAACATACAGAAGCGGCTGCAAAAGGGCGTGCAACTTTCGGCGAAGTATCAGTGGGCACACTCCATTGATGACGCCTCCAGCATCAATGGGTCGGCGGAGACCTCGTCGGTGCAGAACCCCGCGGACCTTCATGCGGAGCGCTCAAACTCAAGCTTCGATGTGCGGCAGCAATTGACTGGGAGTTGGGTGTACGAGCTGCCCGTCGGGCCGAACCGGGCGTTTCTGAATCGTGGTGGTCTCCCGTCAAAGCTGCTGGATGGTCTGTCTCTCTCGGGTACCTACACGCTGCAGTCAGGCGGGTACTTCACGCCGGCTTACCAGGCCACGGCCGAAGAGGTCTCCGCCGGCGGCACATACACGTTGCGCCCGAACCGCGCAGAGAGCGTGCCGGTCCGTGGACTGGGCCAGGTGCATTCGTTCTTCAACACAGCGGCCTTTGCCGCGCCGTCGGCAAACAGCTACGGCACAGCGGCTCGCTACTCCATTCAGGGTCCGGGCCAGGTGGTTGTCTCGACCTCACTCTCGCGGACCGTCCCATTCGGCGAGACGCGGTCGTTCGAGGCACGGGTCACGGCCAATAACGTGTTCAACACGGTGCAGTACAACGGCATCGACACCAACTTCAGTTCCGCAACGTTTGGCCAGGTGACAGGAGCGCAGACCATGCGGCAGTTGCTGTTTGTCGGGCGGTACCGGTTTTGAGGCGCGCGATGAGAAAGCGATGTTTGCGTCTGGCTGTCTCGCTCAGCTTGTCCGCAGGAACTCTTGCCGCATTGTCGCAAGCAACACCGCCTGGACAGGAAGCGCAGACCGCCCAGAACGGCAACTACCGGCTTACCGTGAACGCCAACATCGTGCTGACCAACGTGGTGGTTCGGGACAAAAAGACCGGCGCCGTGGTGAAGGGGCTGACGGCGAAGGATTTTCAAATCCTCGAAAACAACAAGCCCCAGAAGATCGCGAGCTTTGACTATCAAAACGTCGATCAGGCAGCTGCGCTAGCGGAGAAAAATAGCGTGGCGGGCGGCAAGGCAAGTGTCGCCGATTTGCTGGAGCACAACTTCGCCGCGGACCCCTCCCAGTTGAGGGATCACCGGCTCATCGTCATGTTCTTTGATATGAGCACGCTGCAGGACGACGACACGGACCGCGCCGTCGAAGCAGCGCAGACTTATATCAAAAAGCAGATGCAGCCGGCAGATCTCGTCGCGCTCGTGAGCTTCTCCACATCGCTGAACATGGATCAGGACTTCACAAGCAACAAGGACGTCTTGCTATCCAGGCTCGGCCGGTACAACGGCACGGATCAGACCTCGTTTACGAGCGGTAATCCGGGTGGGGCAACAAACGGCACAAGCGATGACGCGTCTACGTTCACTGCGGACGACACAGAGTACACAAACCTCAACACCGATCGCGAACTGTACGCAATCCGGCAGGTGGCGCAGGCGCTCGAACGCGTGGACCAGCGCAAGAGCATGCTGTATTTCTCAGGCGGCCTCGCGCGCAACGGCATAGAAAATCAAGCGAGTCTGCGGGCAGCGACCAACGAGGCCGCCAAGGCAAACATGGCAATCTACTCAGTAGACGCGCGCGGACTGCAGGCGCTGCCGCCGGTGGGCGACGCCACCCAGGGGAGCCTGCGCGGGACGGCGGCCTACACCGGCACCGCGGTGGCAAATACCTTCAACTCAAACTTCTCCACACAGGAACTCCTGAGTACCCTCTCCACCGATACCGGCGGAAAAGCCTTCTTTGATTCCAACGATTTCGGACCGGCGTTCCAGCAGGTGCAACACGACACCGAAGCCTATTACATCCTTGGCTTTCACTCGACGGATCAGCGTAAGGACGGAACGTTTCGTCACCTGACGATCAAAATGAACCGGCCGGATCTGAAGATCGAATACAGACCCGGCTACTATGCGCCGGCCGACTTCCAGCACCAGAAGACAGAGGACCGCGAGCAGGCCTTGAACGACCAGATCCGCAGCGACCTGCCCGCGCTGGACGTGGCGGTGTACCTCCAGGCGTTCTACTTTCGCGAAAACACGAACAGCTTCTATGTGCCCGTCAGTTTGCTCGTGCCGGGATCGCAAATCCCGTTCGCCAGAAGCAAGGATCAGGACAAGGCGACCCTCGATGTACTCGGCCAGGTGAAGAATGCGCAGGGCATCAGCGTGGGCAACATACGCGACACGGTGAAGCTGGCAGTGGATGGAAGCCAGGCCGTGCAGCGGCGCAACATCGAGTACTCCACCGGCTTCACGCTGGCGCCAGGACGCTACCACGTCAAGTTCGTGGTGCGCGAGAACGAGACAGGGAACATGGGCTCCTTCGAAACGGATCTACAGGTGCCCGACTTGAAGAAGGTTCCCATGAAGTTGAGTTCCATCGTGCTTGCAAGCCAGCGCACGCCCAACGCGGTAAAAAACACACCCAACCTGCTGGTGCGCGATGGTGAGGAATATGTGCCCAACATGCCGCATGTCTTTCGCCAGAACCAGCACATGTATCTCCTGTATGAAGTGTATGAACCGGTAAAGAGCAAGGACGCTCCCCTGCCTGCCGCGGCGCCGGGACTCTCACGGCGGGAAGGCGGCCCGGTGCATGTACTCACCTCCATTGAGCTCCTCTCCGGTGGCGTGAAGGTGTATGAAACGCCCCTGGTTTCAGCAAATGTGGTCAACGTGGCCACGCGCGACGCGGTGGCGTTTCAGTTCGATGTACCACTCGCCGACCTGAAGCCCGGAAACTACGTCGGTCAGGTCAATGTGATCGACGACGCTGGCGGATCGTTCGCCTTCCCACGCTTTGCGCTACAAATCCAGCCCGCCAGCGTGACCCCGCCAGCAACGCCGGTCGCTCCAGGCCCGCCGGCCGCCCCAAAGCCTTGACGAAGTCGCACCAGCAAGCGGAGTATATTGGCGTCTGCAAGGGGGAGGGTGCCCATGCGCGTCTCCAGCCGTTTCGCCGTTTTTACCGTGATGTTCATCACTGCCGTTGCCGGTGCGGGCGCACAGGATAAGCAGTACACCTCCAGCAACGCCGACCCGCACCGCACAGAGGAATGGGCAATCGTTGCGCCTCACCTCCCGAATCCCTTAACGGACGGCCCCGACAAGTTAGAGCTGGCCGCTGATGTCCTGCGTGCGCGGCGCTTTCCCGCGGACGCCATCACTTTCTATAAGGCAGCCATGATCAACGGAGGCGATCGCGGCCGTCTGCTCAAGAAGCAGGGCGTTGTCTATCTGGAAATGCAACAGGGTTTGCTGGCACGGCTAAGCTTCCAACAAGCCCTCCGCGTAAACAAGAAAGACCCCGAAGCCTGGAACAACATAGGCGCGTCAGACTTTATGCTCGGCAACTCGCGCGGCTCCATCGGTGAATACAAGCGCGCAGTCAAGCTGAATAAGACTTCCGCTATCTACCACGCAAACCTTGCGCTCGCCTACTTTGAGGTACGCGACGGATCCAGCGCTCGCACCGAACTTGCACGCGCCTTCGCCCTTGATCCCGAGGTCATGCACCACACCAACACAGGCGGCTATAACCTTCAGGTCTTGGCCTCCCAGCACTACGCCGAGATCTGTTTCGAAATGGCCCGTGTGTACGCCGCGCAGGGTGACGCAGAGACCGCCATCAACTGGCTGACCAAGGCGTCGGAACGTGGCTTCGATATCCGTGCCGCCATGCATGGTGAAGTCTCCATGGAACCCCTGCTGCACGACGATCGCGTTAAGCTCCTGCTGACCAACAACGATCAGCGTCACAGCAAAGATATCGCCAGGGTCAAGCCTCCGGCCTTAAGCAACGTCAGTTCCCCGCAGTAAGCCCGTATACGTGCGGCCATCGACCCTTGCGCATCCAACGAAATTGACGCGGCCGTCGTTACGCAGCGAGCAAGCGCCGCAGGAGCTGATGATGTCCCGCGCACAACGCCTCGCAACTCTCCTTCTTCTCTGCACGTCTACGATCCTTTCAGCCCAGCGGGCAGACACTCCAGCAGCCTCGGGTAGCAACATCCTCACGCTCGATGTCGTCGTCAAGCCCGGCGACAAGGGTGCTCCTGTCACGGGCTTATCCCAAAGCAGCTTCTCTGTTCTGGACAATGGTGCGCCGCAGCCTATCCGCTCCTTTCGCGCGGTCAGTGGACAACCCGAGGCAGTGAAGGTGCTTGTCGTGCTGGACGCCGTGAACCTCGGCTTCGACCGCATGGCTTATGAACGCCAGGAGCTCGATCGTTTCCTCCATGCCAACGATGGGCGGCTGACTTCGCCCACTTCCCTGGCGATCCTGACCGACACGGGCACGCAGATCCAGCCGTCGTACACCACCGACGGCAACGCTCTTAGTCAGTTGCTGGACAAGCAGGTAATTGGTCTCCGGGATATACGTCGCAGCGCCGGCTTCTATGGTGCTGAGGAGCGTCTGCAGATCTCGCTGAAAGCCCTGGATCAACTTGTGTCACATGAAGCCGGCGAACCTGGCCGCAAGTTCATCATCTGGGTGACACCCGGCTGGCCCCTCCTCTCAGGGCCCGGCGTGGAGCTATCCAACAAGGACCAGCAGCAGCTCTTCAGCGAGGTCGTCGCTTATTCCAACGCGCTGCGCCGGGCCAACATCACGATGTATGTTGTCGATCCCATCGGCGCAGGGGAGTCCGTCGGACGAGCCTTCTACTACGAGGAGTACCTGAAAGGAATCAAGAAGCCGTCAGAGGCCTACCCCGCTGATCTTGGCGCACAGGTACTCTCCGTGCAGAGCGGCGGCCTCTACCTGGCCGGGAACAACGATATCGGCGCTCAGCTCAAGCAGTGTTTCGACGACGCCAAAGCCTACTACGAGATCGGGATCCAACCTGCACCCGCTGATGCCCCCAATCAATACCACAGCCTGAGTGTGCGCGTTGCTGAACCACACCTCGTTGCACGCACGCGGCAGGGCTACTACGCGCAGCCCTAAACCGTTCCCTGACCGTTCACCGGTAAGGGCAATGCCGGCAGTCTGAATTGCAGCAGTACCCCCGGCGCAGATGATACTGCGCAGTGAAAACCACATAAGGTCCTTCCTGGTAAGCGTCTCCGGTCACCAGCCCTTCACCCGTGACCCACATGGGCTCGTGTGGACTTGCGGCTACTTCGCAACGCTCTTCGCTACACCCTTCGCTCATGGGAATAACCCCGGACTTTGGTTCGGCACCGCAGACGGTCGTAAAGCACCGGCCTCACCACGCAGCAGGTCTGCAATCGAGCGCTGAGGCTTACGACTGCGCGGCTCTATCACTTTAGCCAGGAGCTCCGGTCCGTTGACGTCTTGCTCCAGCAAAGCTCCATTTCTAAACTGAACCTCGCGGCCTGGGATCGCGGGCACACGCTCACCCGGCACAAGCACACCGACAAGGTTGAGCGGATCGGCTGCAGAAATCACAAGCGTAGCTTCAGCGCTGCGGGCGGGCTGTTTACGTCGCGCTTCACGCAGACCCTCAACTGCTTCGGGAACGGCGAACTGTTCACCGAACGGGCCACTGACAAAACGGCCGCCCCGGATCTCCCCGCGTGCTTCCAGCCGGCGCAGCACGGGCGCCAGTTCACGCCACTTCGGCGCATTGGACTCGCGCGCCAGCAACTCGCGAAAGACCACGCCATAGCGGCACAACAGCACCCGCGCATGGGCCTCAAGTGCCGCCTGCATACGTCTCGCCGCTTGCGCAGCAACTTGGTGCGCAGGTTGGGCTTGCGCCTTCTCAGGGGCATCGCAGAACAGCGACCATCTCCCCGCCGTTGTACGCGCCGCCGCACGTTTGCGCAGACTCACCGCCGGCGTCTGCTCCAGGTGCACAGACTTGCGGCGAGGATCCATCAGAGCGCGCAACTGATCGAAGCCATCCGCGGAGGCAAGCCCTGCAGTGGCCAGTTCCCAGAGCGCCGTGGTCACCTGCTGCTTGCTCAACCCGGTCAGGCGTTGCAGATCAGCAGTGAAGGCCGCTCCCCGCTCGCGCAGCAAGGCGCGAACCTGTTGTGCCTCTGCCGAAAGTGATTGCAGCAGGCAGGCTTCTTCAACGCACTTTGCAGCCAGTGCTTCCGGCAGCCAGTCTGCAGATTCCCGCAGAAAAAACGTGATAGGCGCGGCGCTTGTGGGAATCACACGCCGAGGCCCGCGGCCATCGTCCACCGCCCACGCAGGATGCGGCGAGATGCGACCCCACCCCACAATGCCGGCAAGGCAAAGGTTGTCGAGCCAGCGCGGATCATACTGCTTCACGCGCCCGGGCAGCAGCGACCGCTCCCACTCCGAAGCGGGCGCCTCAAAGCCTTCCAGTTGCTCGAGGGCCGCCAGAACGCCCTCCTCTCCCGCGAGTTGAGCCTCGGGCGCGAGGTGCTGCCAGTCCTGCAGCCAGCGTGAAAACACAACCGGCGCCACGGGCTCTACAGCCTTGCGTAAACCCGTAAGCGTAAGGCGGTGAATCCGCTGAAGAATGCGTCGCTCGCACCACTCCGTAGCGTGCGGGGCATTGTCAGTTGGCTTGGCATGCTCAAAGACACCTCGCATGGCAAGCCCCTGCATCTCCATCACCAGCAAAGCCCCATGCAGTGGCGCCGGGTCAAGCTGGAGAAGCTCACCAAGGTGTTGCGCCGTGAGCGGACCAAGCACCTGCAGCCAGCCCTGCACAAGGCTGGTGGCAGCGCCGTCATAAGGCGAAAGAGGTTGTTCAGGACGGTATTCTGTGCCGGCCAGCAGGGTCCCTTCTCGCGGCGCAAACTCGCATGCAGGGGACGGTACAGGGACGTGAGGCCACAACAGATGCGCATCGTGAAGCCGTTCGGTTGCGACCCATATGCTCACCTCATCTGACGTAAGGCAATGCGCCCTGCCCTGCTGCGACAAGCGGGCGAAGAACTCCGGCCAGTGCTGCGCAGCGCGCGGCCTTTTCTCGCTGTGCGCCTCGAGAAACGCAAGCGGCAATGCCACCAGTTGCAGCAGCAGGTCGTGCATCTCGTGTTCATCGCGCACATCCGGCCACAGACCCTCGCGAACGCTGTCGATAGCCGCCTGATCCAGCCTTCCTGCCCCTTCCGTCACCGCATCCGGCAAAGTTCGCCGCAGTTGCACAGCACGGGCGCGACGAGCTTCCAGATCGGCCTCATCCAGGTAGGCATAGGGCATCGCGTTCAAGAGTTCATGCGCAAACTGCGAAGGAAGGGGTGTATCAACAGCAAGGCATTGCACACTTCCATCGGCGATGCCGCGTAGCAGGGCTTCCAGACCGTCGATGTCCATCGCTTCAGTAAGCGTGTCGCGCATTACCTCACGCACCAGCGGATGATCGGGGATTTCTATGTCGCCGGTCATGGTCTCCGGACATGCGGAAGCATGCGGAAAGACACTCGCCAGAAGATCGTCAGAGCGTGTCCGCTGCACCTGGGGCATCACGCGCTTGCCCTTCTGCATGCGCAATAACTGCAGGCTGCGGCACGCCGCCCAGCGCCAGCGATTCTTGAAGAGCGGCGAAGGTATACACGCTTGCTCAAGCAACTCGCGCGCGGTTAACTCGGTGAGGTAACGAAAGACATCTTCGAGTGGAAAACTATGCTGTTCGGCAAGGGAGATATTGATCCCGTTGTCTGTCGCGGCGGCCTGTAACTCAAAATTGAAGCCGCGGCAGAAGCGTTTGCGCAGCGCCAGACCCCAGGCTTTGTTAAGCCGCCCGCCAAAGGGCGCGTGCAGAATGAGTTGCTGACCGCCGCCTTCATCGAAGAAGCGCTCCGCGATGATCATCTGCTTGGTCGGCACCGCACCGAGCACACTTCTACCCGCAACGATGTACGTAATCAGCTGCAACGCCGCGGAGTCGCATACAAAGCATGCGCGCTTCAGCCAGGCAATGCACTCGCGCACCTCACGGTGCAGTGAACTCGGAATCGACTGGCTCGTGTTGAGGGTGCCTGGGAACTCAGCAGCGCTCAGGTCAACGTGAATTGCTGAAGGCTTCACGTTACGGGTGCGGCGATCAATCTCCGAACGCAGATCGCTGACGCCGTCGCAGAGTGCCTCCGTCCGCTGCGGAGCTTCCCCTTCCCAGAAAGGAATGCTGGGCGGAGCACCATGTGCATCCTCGACCAGCACCTTTCCCTGCGGATCGATGCGCTGCACTCGCCAGCTTGTGTTGCCAAGCAACACCACGTCGCCTGGGTGGGAGTCGACGGCAAAGTGCTCATCCAGCGTGGCAATCTGCACGTTCTCCGGCTGCAACATCACCGCATAAAGCGATGCGTCCGGTATGGCGCCGCCATTTGCAATGGCAATCATGCGTGCGCCGCGCCGCGCATGAAGATGGCCCTGCACACGATCACGCAACAGATAGGTCCCATAGCGGCCGCGAGAGCTCTCGATGCCGTTGTGCAAAAGCGCAAGCACTTCCTCAAAGCTGGCACGCGTCAGATTGCGATACGGCCATGCACGGCGCAGCACGTGGAACAGCGCTTCTTCTTCCCAGCTTTCGGCGCCACACGCTGCCACGATCTGTTGCATCAGCACATCGATTGGCTCTTCCGGAATCTCCAGCCGGTCAAGCTCCCCCGCGACCATCTTGCGCAACAGCGCAGCCTGTTCGAGCAGATCATCGCGCGTCATCGCAAAGAACCGGCCCTTGGGAATAGCCCCACGCCAATGCCCCGCGCGGCCCACGCGCTGCATCGCAACCGAAACAGCGCGCGTAGTTTGGATCTGGCACACCAGGTCCACCGTGCCGATATCAATGCCAAGCTCAAGCGACGCCGTCGCAATCAGAATCTTGATCTCGCCGTCTTTCAAACGCTGCTCGGCATCCAGGCGAAGGGTGCGCGACAACGATCCATGGTGCGCCGCCACTGCATCAGGCCCCAGCCGCTCGGACAGTTCAAAGCTGATCTTCTCGACCAAGCGCCGCGTGTTAACGAAAACAAGCGTGTATCGATGCGCTTGCGCGAAGCTTGCAAGCTTGTCGTAAAGTTCGGTCCACATGGCTGTCGACGCGACTGAACTTAGTTCGTCGGAAGGCACCTCAATGGCAAGGTCCAGCGTGCGCCGCTGCCCTACCTGCACGATCGCCGCAGGCGGGCGGGCGGGATGGCAACCCGTAAGGAAGCCGGCCACCAATTCAATAGGGTTCTGCGTCGCGGAAAGCCCGATGCGCTGTGGCGGGCGGTGGAAGCCGGCCAGCATCGCGCCCGCGCACATCCGGTTCTCCCCGCAGACGAGCGCCTCCAATCGTTCCAGGCTCAACGCAAGATGCGATCCGCGCTTGTCGTCGGCAATAGCATGAATCTCGTCAACGATGATGGTTTGCACACACCGCAAATGCTCACGCGACTTGCCCGCCGTAAGCAGAAGGTACAGCGACTCCGGCGTGGTCACAAGGATGTGCGGCGGATGCTTGAGCATCGCCACGCGCTCCTTCGTGGGTGTGTCTCCGGTGCGTACCCCGGTACGGATCTCCGGGCACAGGAATCCTCTCGCCAGGGCAAGCTGTTGTATCTCCGCAAGCGGACCCTCAAGGTTCTTCTGGATATCGTTGGAGAGCGCCTTCAGCGGCGAAACGTACACCACCTGGGTCTCCAGGGGCAACTTGCCTTCGATGGCCTGGCGCAGCAGGTGGTCGATGCACACGAGAAATGCGGCCAGCGTTTTGCCGGAACCGGTCGGAGCGGAGATCAGCGTCGCTTCCCCGCGCAGAATGGCAGGCCAACCTGCGACCTGCGGCTCCGTCGCCGAACCGAACCGGCCAAGAAACCACTCCTGCACCACGGGATGCGCCCAGGCGAGCGGGTGTTCCAACGAAGGAGGAACGGCGGACGGAAACTCTGGCGCCAGAACAGGCATGGTGCCATTGTAGAACTTCGCACTTTGTTCGCCACCACCACGTTGCAAGTCAACCTGCGGCGAAGGCCAGCTTACATGTTGCCAACACCGATATCCGCGCCCCTGGCTTCGGCATCGCCCGGGTCGAGATACTTCTCGATCGTCTCCTGCAGAACGCCCTTCGCGTGCAGAATAAAGTCAATGGCATCGCGCCCCGCACCGAACCCGCCACTGTGTTCCGTGGTGTAGTGCGCCATCGCTTTCACCTCAGGCCGCGCATTGGCAACCGCAATCGCCAGACCCACCTTGCGCATCACGGGCAAGTCGATGATGTCGTCGCCCACATAAGCAATCTCGTCGAGCGTGCAGCCTTCGTCTTTCACTATGGCGTCGAGGGCTTCAACCTTGTAGTGCTGGCCCTGGTACACGTGATCGATCCGAAGATCCGCGGATCGAATACGCACCGCCTGCGACTCACGCTTGGTTACCCACCCCACCTTCAGGCCCGCCACATGCGCAAGCGCTGTCCCCATACCGTCGTGTGCGGAAAAACTCTTCACCTCCACGCCTTTGCCATCCGGCCCCGGCATCACCACAATGGAGCCATCGGTGAGCACGCCATCTACATCGAACAAGAGCACCTTGATGCGGCGCGCCCGTTCTTCTGCACTGGGCTTGCCAGGGTTGCGAGAGGATGTTGCGACAAAACCGGCCATCCTGCGTAGGATGCACTTCCTTCGCGCACAACGAAATCAGCAAGTTTCACACGGGTGCAGCTAGCGCATAAAGATGCACCACAGAACGCATAATCATTACCGTTGACGCGGCTTTCTCGCCCTGCCATGCTCCTGACAAGCTACAAGGAACCGGCACCCCATGAACTCCTTCTCTGCTCCACCTCACTCTTCGCTTCAGGACCCCGACCTCCGCCGGCCCGCGCTGCTCATGTGCGCACCCAGCCTGTACACCGTCGACTACGTCATCAATCCCTGGATGCACGGCAACATCGGAGCCTGCTCACAAACCCGCGCCATGGCTCAGTGGCATCGCCTGCACAACTTGATCTCGCAGCGGGCGCAGGTGCAGTTGATCGAGCCTGCCCCGGGCTCGCCTGACATGGTCTTCACCGCCAACGCCGGCCTGGTACGCGACAACGAGGTGGTGCTCTCCAGCTTCTTCCATCCCGAACGTCAGGGCGAGGAAACTCACTTCCACCGCTGGTTCGATGAGGCCGGCTACAACGTCCTCAGGCTCCCGCGCAGCACATCCTTCGAAGGGGAAGGCGACGCCCTGTTCTCGGTCGATGGAGCGCGTCTTTGGGTAGGCCATGGCACCCGCACAAACCAGGACAGCCATAGCCGACTGTCTTCGTTCTGGGATGTCGAGGTCACCGGCCTTCGCCTTGTCGACCCACGCTTCTATCACCTCGACACCTGCTTCGCGCCGCTCGCGGACGGATCGCTCCTGTACTTCCCCGCTGCCTTCGATGCATCTTCCCGCGCGGCCATCGAGGCCTTCTACGCCCCGGAACAACGCATCGCGGTGAGTGAAGAGGACGCAACCCGCTTCGCCTGCAACGCCGTAAATCTCGGGCGCACAATCATCCTCAACCATGTCAGCCCATCCCTCGAAGCGAAGCTCTGTAATCGAGGCTTCCGTGTTCTGCAGACCCCGCTCGATGAATTCCTGAAAGCCGGCGGCGCTGCAAAATGCCTCGTGCTCAAACTCAGCGCACCTCTGCATGCGCCCCAGCACCTTGTGGCAAACTCGGCCCACCCGCTCTCCGCCACAGCAACTCTCTAATTCTCGAAGCACCGCAAAGGATGCCCTCCATGTCCACGCCCGCGACCATCGACCCGGTCCTCGCTCCACACGATCTCATCGCCCTCGAAGATCAGTACGGCGCTCACAACTACCATCCGCTCGACATTGTCATCGAGCGCGCCGAGGGCTCTTGGGTCTATGACGTCGAGGGCCGCGGCTATCTCGACCTCCTCAGCGCATATTCGGCCGTGAACCAGGGCCATTGTCACCCCGCCATCCTGCAAGCGCTCATCGAGCAGGCGCAGAAGGTCACACTGACCTCACGCGCCTTTCGCAATGACCAGCTGCCGCAACTGGTGCGCGACCTTCACGAACTCACCGGCTTTGACATGACGCTGCCCATGAACTCCGGCGCGGAAGCCGTCGAAACCGCCCTGAAGTGTGCCCGGAAATGGGGTGAAACCGTCAAGGGCATACCCGCCGGGCGAACTGAAATCATCACCTGTGCCGGCAACTTTCATGGCCGCACCATTGGTGTCATCAGCTTCTCCACAGAAACCCAGTATCGTCATGGCTTCGGGCCCTTCGCTCCCGGCTTTCGCACCATTCCCTTTGCTGACCCCGCAGCCCTGCGTGCCGCCATCACCCCCAACACCGCCGCTTTCCTTGTGGAACCGATCCAGGGCGAAGCCGGGATCATCGTTCCGCCGGAAGGCTACCTCGCTGAGGTCGCGGGCATCTGCCAGGAACACAACATACTTTTTATCTGCGATGAAATTCAGGCCGGCCTTGGCCGTACAGGACGCCTCTTCGCCTATGAACACGACGACATTCGCCCGGACATGATCATCGTGGGTAAGGCGCTCAGTGGCGGCTTCTATCCTGTCTCCGCTGTGCTGAGTTCGCGCGAAATCCTCGGCGTCTTCGAGCCCGGCGACCACGGCAGCACCTTCGGCGGAAACCCGCTGGCCTGTGCCGTGGCGCGCGCCGCGTTGCGCGTCATCGTTGAGGAGAAACTCCCTGCGCGCTCCGCCGATCTGGGTGTCCACGCGCTCCAACGCCTGCAACAAATGAAGAGTCCACACGTCGTTGCACTGCGTGGCAAAGGCCTCTGGATCGCCGTCGAACTCAATACGCCCGCACGTCCCTTTTGCGAGCAACTCGCCGGGCGCGGAGTCCTTTGCAAGGAGACTCACAGCAACATCCTGCGTATCGCGCCACCGCTCACCATTCGGCGCGAAGACCTCGACTGGGGACTCGAGCAGATCGAGGCAGTCCTGCAGGGTTGATCGCCACGCAAGGGCGATGACCGCCGACATCCCCAAGGTTTACAGTGAAAGGCATGTTGATCCATCGCGCACGCTGCCTCGCGCTTCTTGCTTTTCTCGCGGCCGGTGTTTCCGCCCAGCAGCCGATAGCCGGCATGAACATGGCCGGCATGAAAGCAGTTCCGCGTCCGGCAGAGCTTCCGCCCGCCTTGCGCATGACGGGCATCGGCAACAGCCACATCCGGATCACCGCGACACCCGAGGCCCAGGCCTGGTTCGACCAGGGGCTCAGCCTCCTGCATGACTTCTGGGACTACGAAGCCGCCCGCGCCTTCGAGCAGGGTGTCCGCGCCGACCCCAAATGCACCATGTGCTACTGGGGCCTTTACAAAATCGAGGGCTTTCGCGGCAGCGACACCCGTGTGTACGGCGTGGAGGCTCTCCAACAAGCCAGCGCTCTCAAGAAGCACACTCGCAAACCCGAAAAGCTTTACATAGAGGCCGCGGAAACTGAATCCAGGGGAGGTGCCGAAGCAGGCAAGCAGGTCACCGCCATCTACCGCAAGCTTGTCACGCTCAACCCCACGGATGTCCAGGCACGCATCTTCCTTGCCGGCTCCCTGGGAGACGGTTTCGACGACAAGGGCGAGCCAAAAGGCGGCACAGTCGAGAAGATCGCTATCCTGCAAGCCGTTCTGCATGACGCGCCCGACGACTCTGCCGCGAACCATTACTGGATCCACGCCATGGAACCCAGCAGTCATCCGGAACGCGCGCTCCCCAGCGCGGAGAAACTCGCGTCCCTCGCGCCCAGTTCCGGCCACATGGTCCACATGCCCGGTCATATCTTCTATCGCTGTGGGGACTACGCGCACGCGGAGCACTGGTTTGCTGCTTCCACCGCAACCGATGAGCGTTACATGCGCGACGGGCACGTGGGTCCCGATGATGACTGGAACTACGTGCACAACATGATGTACGGAATCGCCAACCTGATGGAGGAAGGCAAGCTGACCGAGGCCAACCAGCTTTCCGACCGCCTCGGCAACGCCCGTGGGCAGCTCTCTCCCAGCCTTTATATCTGGTCTGCCCGCGACAGCATGGCACGCATCAACAACCATCTGCCGGTCGCCCTCCGTCTCGCTGACTGGCCCACTGTCCTGACCCTCCTTGACGCCCAATCCATTCCTGAGAAGGAAAACACCGCCAATCTCCGCTTTCTGGCGACGTCTCTGCGCAACTATGCGCAAGGAATGGCCGCCCTTGACCGCCATGATCTCGCCGCCGCGCAAGACGCCTCGAACACCCTCGACGCCGCCCTTTGGCGCACCCGCTCTGACCTGCACGACCCCACCACTCCGCCCGCCGACAACAAACCAGCGCAGCCTGCTCCCGGCAAAGCCGTCACCATGGCCGTGATGCCCGATGGCCTTTCTGAACCCATGGTCAGCTCCCTTTCCATCGCATCGCTCGAACTCCGGGCCGGCATCCTTGTCCAGCAGTCCAGACGGGAGGCGGCCAGGAAGCTTTACGCCGAAGCCTCCAAGACCGAAAGGGATCTCGGCTACCGCGAACCGCCTTTCTACATTCGTCCCGTAGGCGAGACGGAAGGCGCCGCCCTGGCGAGGGCCGGCGACTACCCTGGCGCTGCGATCGCCTACAAAGCCGCACTCGAAGAGCGTCCCCATTCCGGTTTCGGACTCTATGGCCTCGCGCACGCCGAGCAACTCGCCGGCGATATGACCTCCGCAAACCGCGACTACGCTGCTTTTCTCCAGGCATGGTCCCATGCCGATCCCACGCTGCCCGAACTTGCACTGGCCCGCCAGGCGCTCGACTCGCCTCATGCACAGACCACCGCCAGCCGCTAAAGCATCTCACTGCCCAGACGAGGAACGCTATGGCAGACACCCAGACGCAGGACCAGACCAACCAGGCCAACCAGCACCAGCCCGCACAAACCAACGACGCCCCTAGTCCCATGCCTGAAACAAAGCCCGATGCCAAGGCCGAGCCTTCCGGCTACCGCGGCAACAACTCTTCAACGGCCGGTCCGGGCCAGACCAACGTCAACTCCGCTACCCCAGACAACGCCCAAAAGCAATTGAACCCCTCCGCCCCCGCAAACACGGGAACCACCCCCAATACCAACGCGGAACTTGGCTGAACCACCCTCTTCGGGATCTCCGCCCATGACACCTGCTGACTTCCGCCGGCTTGCCCTTGCGCTCCCAGGTACCGAAGCGGGCTCACACCAGGGAAGGGAAGACTTCCGCGTGGACGGACGCATCTTCGCCACGCTCGCCCACGCCGCCCAGGGCTACGGCAATCTCATGCTCACGCCTGAACAGCAGGCAGGGTTACT
>CAZZWG010000044.1:0-17142 GCA_964657685.1 Verrucomicrobia bacterium Tous-C9LFEB
AAGCCGATGCCGCCTTCGACCTCTTCCGCGTCCTCGATCTCCCCTTCTACTGCTTTCACGACCGCGATATCGTCCACGAAGGCCAGACCCTCTCAGAGACCCTGAAAAACCTGCACGGCATCGTCGAGTACCTCGGCAAGAAACAGGAAGCCTCCAGCACCAAGCTCCTCTGGGGCACCGCGAACCTCTTCTCGCACCCCCGCTTCATGGCCGGCGCCGCCACCAATCCGGACCCCGAAGTCTGGATGTGGAGTGCGGCCATCATCAAGAACTGCATGGACGCGACCAAGCAGCTCGGCGGCTCGAACTACGTTCTCTGGGGCGGCCGCGAGGGCTATGACACCCTCCTCAACACCGACATGAAGCAGGAGCTCGAGCACTTTGCCACCCTGCTCAAGCTCGTCGTCGAGTACAAGCACAAGATCGACTTCAACGGCCAGATCCTTATCGAACCCAAGCCCAAGGAGCCCACCTCCCACCAGTACGACTTTGACGCTGCCACGGTCTATGGCTTCCTCGTGAAGCATGGCCTGGAGAAGGAAGTAAAGCTCAACCTTGAAGCCAACCACGCTCTCCTCGCCGGCCACAGCTTCGAGCACGAGATCGCCACCGCCGCTGACCTCGGCATCCTCGGTTCTCTCGACATCAACCGTGGCGACCCGCTCCTCGGCTGGGACACCGACCAGTTCCCCAACGATCTCTACTCCATGACGCTGTCGATGTACCACGTCATTCGTAACGGCGGCCTCGGCGTAGGTGGCATGAACTTCGACGCCAAAATCCGTCGCCAGTCCATCGAACCCGAAGACCTCATCCACGCCCACATCGGCGGAGCTGACCTCTGCGCCCACGCCTTCCTCCTCGCCGCCAAAATGTGGGAAGAGGGCACGCTCAAGAAGGTCATCGACGACCGCTACGCAGGCTGGCAGAAACCCGAGTACAAAGACATCCTCGCCGGCAAAGTCTCCCTCGACCAGATCGCCGAAAAGGCCGAAAAGGACAACATCAACCCCCAACCCCGCTCCGGCCAACAGGAAAAGCTGGAAAACCTATTCATCCGCCAGCTGCGCTAACGCCGCAGGTGTGGCAAAGAAAAGCGGAGGGCCACCGGCCCCCCGCTCTTTTCGTGCTTAGAACTCGTTAGAACGACAAACGCAACTGAAACTCCGTCGTCCGGGGCGCGCCCTGGTCATAGGTTCCGGACTGACGAACAACACGAACGTTGTTGTAGGTCGCGAAGTCCGTGGGGCCGTTCAAACTACCACTGCCTGACTGCCCAAGATTGCCACCAAAGGGCGCCACAGCAGGGTTCCCCGAGCTTCCACCGAAGTTGGAGAAGTTCCCCACGTTATAGAACGCGATCCTCGGTTCTAGAAGCGCAGACTCACCCAGCGTATGAACGTAATGACCAATCCGGATAGGGTAGGTAAAGGTCGCATCAACCTGGCGGAAGTCAGGGTTGTAGGGTGCACTGCCCGTGATGCCTACCGGAAGTGGCTGAACCGTAGCTCCCAGCGCCACAAGCTGCGCCTGCGTCATGATGCCCGCATTGATCAGCGCCTGCCCTGCTGGGGTTATGCGGCCGGCTACGCCCGAATTGAAATTGGTGATGTACGCACCGAGGTTTGTCGGCTTGATCCGGTGCATATAGTCGCCCGGTGCGGTACCCGGCGCCAGATCGCCGACCGTGCCGTCACCATCCAGATCCGAAGTAAAGATATTCGCAACGGGGCTGGAGGTGGCGTCAAGCGTGAGCGTCTGAGGCAAAGCCGAGTAGAAGTGGCCGATGATGCCCACTTCCGGTCCATGCTTAATCAGGAATGAGCCACCAAAGGAGAGTTGGTGCTTCCGGTCCAGCTGGTCGCGGCCAATGTACTCCGTCGGATTGTCATTGCTGAACGAAGGATTGCTGAAGAATTGGTCGCCCGTGGTGTTGTTCGACGTAGAAACAATACGCGACAGGTTGTAGGAGATCTGAATGTTGGAACGCTCAATACCAGGCACAGGACGCGACTTCTGCTCGCGAAATACGACCTGAAAAGCGTCGTATCCGGAGCGCCCTACTGGAAGCAGAAACGCCCCGCTCCCGAGCAGCGGGTTGAGGCCGGGAAACGCCGCGCCCGTGGCGACAGTCACCTTATTGGCTGCCGGCGAACTCCCGCCCAAGTACTGGTTTCCCGAGTCAAGGCCATTGCCGGCGAAGTCGTTGATAGTCGCTCCGTTGGCAATAGCGCAATTGATCGCTGCCGCACTCGAAGTCTGCGGGCACGTCGGATAGGCAGCCATGGTCGCCACAATGGCGTTATTCGCTGCGGTCTGGTTCAGGTAGCGAGCCGCACCCACGTGGTTCACGTCGACGGACTGCGCAATCTTTATTGTGCTGTTATGTACATAGTCGGCACTCAAGACCGCGCCGCTGAACAGCTCACGCTGCACACCGAAATTCCACTGCTCTGAATAAGGTGTCCGATAAGGCGACCCGTAGATTCCAGAAGCATCCAGGGTGTTTCCTATGAACTGGCTATTCGGGCCCGTCGGATTCTTCGCGGAGATCGCCTGATAACCCTGTGACAACGCCAGCGCAAACGGAGCAGCCGTCTTGATAGGTGCCGCACAGATCTGCGCAATGCTCAAGGTCTGACCATTCACAGTCGCGCTTGTTGTGATGGTGCCGTCTGCATTCTGAAATCTACCGGAACCGCAGATTGAACCATTGTCGGCCTCAGCAAAGAAGGGCCCCTTCGCCAGCAATGAGGTGCGGGCGTTTGTCGTGTTGTTGAACACATCCCCCTCATAGAAGATGCCGAAGCCCGCCCGGAACACCGTCTTGTGATTACCCGGCGCATACGCGAAACCGGCCTGCGGACCAAAGTTTCCGTAAGGCTGATGTACGCTTGTCCCGTACTGCGACCCGAACTGGCCAAGCAGCGACGTGTTTCCCGTGCAGGGGATATCGGCTGTGCTTGTCGTTGGGGTGTTGTACAGGTTGGTGTTGATGGAAGAGCATGGAATCGGAGCAACATCCTGGTTGGCACGATCGGTGTCAACACTCCAGCGCACGCCTGCACTGAAGGTGAATGTAGGGGTGATCTTCCAGGAGTCAGCGATGTACACACCCTCGCGCCAGTCGTGAACACCGCTTCCGATTAAGCCGAAACCCGGGTTTTCAGTGAAATAGCCCAGACCATTTCCGAGGTAGATACCGCTCGCGTGATAGCCGTTCAACGGGTCCGAGGGACACGCCGCGCCGCCCGTTGCACAACTCGCCAGCAGGGTGCTTGAAGTTTCACGAACACGCGGCCCTAAGCCAAAGAAGTTCGCAAAGCCACCGCCGAGAATGTGGTTGATGCTGTACCCATAGCGTACCGTGTGAGTGCCCTTGGTCCACGATCCGTCATACCGCGCCTGCTTGTCGGTCTGGAATGTGCCCTGGGGAGCGTCGACGTTCGGTCCGGATGCCAGAAGCGAGTTCGACCCCTGCAGGTATTGGAAAGTAATACCTGGAAGCAGGTTCACAGGTGAATTGCTCGAGGTGTCCCCGATGAGGTTGTGGAACTTTTCATAGCTGCCGCGGAAGGAGTGCGTAAAGCTCCCCTTCTGGAAATCGACACCACCGGCGATTCCGGGCGTATTGTCCCGGTTCGCATAAGTCTCAAATTGCTCCCCGAAGTTGCTCTGAAGCGAATTCACGTTGTAGTTCAAACGAACAAAATACCTGCCGCTTAGCGGGCCGTTGTAGTCCAGACGGATCGTCGAGTAAGTCTCGCGGTAGGGTGACGCAATGCTGAGGCCGGCATACTGCGCCGCAAATGGACCGCCAACCTGCGCTGGCTGGGAGGAATCCTGTTTGATACGCTCTGCGTTTCCAAAGAAGAACAGCTTGTCCTTGATCAGGAAGCCGCCAATGGACCCGCCATACTGGTTCCGCTGGAAAGCTGCCGCGGAGCCGAATTCCGTCCCGAAAAGAGCCCGGTAGTCCTGGAAGTTATAGAACAACTCACCATGGAACCTGTTCGTGCCGGTCTTCGTGGTAACCAGCACCTGCCCCGTAGAAGTCACATCACCGGAGACGTCTTGCGTGGAACGGTTCAGCTGAAACTCGCCGATTGCGCCTTCGGAAACATTGAAAATCGTCGTTCCGACCGTTTCGTCCGTAATGTCCTGACCGTCCAGCAGGATACGGGTTGTTCGACCGGACACCCCACCAATGGACAAAGCAGAGTAACCTGCTTTGGTTGGATCGAAAGACCCACCAGCCTGGAGAACAACGCCCGGCTCAATCTGCGCCACGTCAAGGAAGTTTCGTCCATTAATCGGGAGCGACTCGATCTGCTGCGCCGTCAGCACGTCGCTGACGCCAGCCTGATCGGTGTTCACCTGGACGGACCCTGCGTTCACCTCAACCGTCTCCGACGACTGACCGACCGCGAGCTTGAATGATCCGGTAGTGGCAGTTCCTACACGAACCACCGTTGAAACTTTTAGCGTCTGGAAGCCCGCGGAGGTCACCGTGATGCGGTAGCTTCCGGGAGTCAGGGGACCGACGGAATAGTACCCTGCCGCGTCGCTCGTTAAGTTGCGACTTTGTCCTGTGTCAGGCGAGGAGATCACGATGGAGGCGTTTGGAACGGCCGCTCCGCTGGCATCGGTAATCGTTCCTTGAATGGAACCGCCGTTCGTCGAAACGACCTGGGCGTGCAAACCAGTAGGGGCGAGAACAGGGGTGAACACAAGGGCCAGACTGAGAGAGGCGGGGGAAAAGAAGCGATTTCTTCTACGATTCAACTACAAACTCCAGGGGAAGGGTCCACGACGAACATGAATCCCTTTGCAACTGACGGGCCAAACCTGAAAGCGCCGATCTTCACCCCGTTCCCCACCAATGCGGTCGCCGGCTCTGTGCGATTGCAGATGGACGGGGCACCAATCTATGGAATTTAGAATCCTGAAGAAAAGCCCGATCGCTCGGCCTGAACCTGCGCTGGCTGGGAGCAAAGCGCGCTCACTATCACCGCAGTGCCTAGCTCCGAGCGCCCTGAACAGCCAAGTCGGTTGTGCCCCCTCCGCGGTCTTACACCGCGACGATATGCTCCACAGGCTCTCCCGGTTCAATCCTGTATCCGCGCCAGCCGTAGTAGATGATGAACACGTAGCAAAGCAGCGGCAGGAACAACGAGTGGTGGATCCCGATCCGATCGGCAAAAAAGCCCATCAACACCGGAACACCCGCCCCACCCACAATCGCCTGCACCAGAAGACCTGAACCCCGCCCTGTCAGCGTCCCCAGATCCGCCACTCCCAACGTAAAAATCGTCGGGAACATGATTGAGTTAAACAAACCCACTGCCAGGATCGTCACCACGGCAAAATGCCCCGTGCCCAGCAGTGAGCACAGAATCAATCCCCCAGCGCCAAAGCCCGCCCACATCAACAAAGTAGAAGCCGACATCCTCTGCATCAGCGCTGCTCCGATAAACCGCCCCACCATCATTCCGCCCCAGTAAAGCGTCACCAGCTTCGCGCCTTCCTGCAGTGACAACCCGGCAATTGTCGGATCGGCCAGGTACTTCACCAGAAAGCTGCCGACCGATACTTCAGCGCCCACGTAAAGGAAGATCGCCAGGGCGCCCAGGTACAGGTGGGGATGAGCCCAGACGCTATCGCGTTTGCCGCCCATGCCGCCGGGCCGGAAGTCCTTCGTAACCTCCAGGCGCGGGAACTTGTAAAAGGCAATCGCAAGAGCAAGAACGATCAATGTCCCGGCCACAATCATGTAAGGCAGCTTCACGCTCGCGGCCTGCTGCACACGATGGGCAAGCAGGGCTGGGCCTTCCAGATGGACGTCAGTCTTGACTGCTGCCGCGCTGCCCGCTGCCGCAAGGATCAGAATGCTGCCAAAATACGGAGCTACCGTGTCGCCTAGCGTATTAAACGCCTGCGTCAGGTTCAAGCGGCTAGACGCGGTCTCTGGCGGTCCAAGAATCGTCACGTATGGGTTAGCCGCCACCTGCAGCAGCGTCACACCGGCCGCCAACACCACCTGTGCTCCAAGAAAGAGTGGGTACAACACCATCGTCGCAGCGGGAATAAAGAGCAAAGCGCCAATCGCCATTGTCACCAGCCCGATCACCATGGTCCGCTGGTAGCCCACAGTTTCCACCAGCTTGCCCGCCGGCTGCGCAAAGATGAAGTATGAGCCAAAGAACGCCAACTGAATCAGTGACGCCTGTACATAGCTCAGCGAAAAGATGGATTGCAGATGCGGGATGAGCGCGTCATTTAGAACCGTGCAAAAGCCCCATATGAAGAAGAGCGTCGTCACCATCGCCATGGCGCTGTAGTTCGTTGTCGAGGGTGAGTCACTCAGGGACTGCGTGTTGCCAACACTAATCATCGCCATCGGGGTTGAAGAATCACTTTCTCGAGCAGGGTCCGCGCATACTTCTTCTCCGGGCTTGACACCGCTGGGGGAAGCTGGGCGATACGATGTTAACCCAACATTCCTACCTCTGGCTCCGCACGTATTTCCTGCACTTCAACAGCCCCTGAAGCAACACGCCTCCTCTAACCCGCTCCTCTGCGGTACGCTTGGGAAAACCAAAGCAGCCAAGGAGCTCTATGACCCTGTGCAGGACGAATCGTACCTTTTTGCGTGTTCTCGGGCTGACAGCGGCGCTCACCATCCTCCTTCTGCTCTGCGCCGCCCACGCGCAGCAACCCACCTACATCGCCCCCACCGCCCGCACCCTCCTCCGTGCCGGCGCCGTCCTCGACGTCCGCACCGGCAGGGAACTGCCGGATACCACCGTCATCATCCAGGGCGAGAAGGTCGTCGCCGTAGCCTCCACCGCCAGCACGCCCACCCAACCCGGCGACCACGAAGTCGACCTCCACGGCCTCACCGTCCTCCCCGGCCTCATCGACGTCCACGTCCACCTCACCGGCGCAACTGACTTCGATCCCTACTTCGAACTCTCCATGACGCCCGGCAAAGAGGCCATCATCGGTGTCGAAAATGCCAAGACCACCCTCGAGGCCGGCTTCACCACAGTGCGCAACGTCGGCGCGAACGACTTCACCGACGTCGCCCTGCGCGACGAAATCAACGCCGGCCACATCCCGGGGCCACACATGCAGGTCTCCGGCCCTGCCCTCGGCATCACCGGCGGCCACATGGACCAGAATCTCCTCCCGTACCAGTACCACGTCGTCGGCGAGGGCGTCGCTGACGGCATCCCCGCCGTCCAGCACATGGTTCGCCAGAACATTAAATATGGCGCTGACCTCATCAAAATCGGTGCCTCCGGCGGCGTTCTCTCCAAAGGAGACGACCCCCAGGCCTCCCAATACACAAAAGAAGAAATGATCGCCATCGTCGCCGACGCCCATCGCCTCGGTCGCAAAGTCGCCGCCCACGCCCACGGCGCACAGGCCATCCTCTGGGCCAGCGAAGCCGGTGTCGACTCCATCGAGCACGGCAGCTACATTGACGACGCCAGCATCGCCGCCATGAAGGCCCACGGCACCTACCTCGTCCCCACCAGCTACCTTTATGACTGGTACAAAGACAACGGCCACCTCCCCGCCCTTTACGCCCAAAAGATGAAAGACACCACCGCCGTCGCCCGCGCCAACCACCGCCGCGCCATCGCCGCCGGCGTCAAAGTCGCCCTCGGCACCGACGCGGCCGTCTACCCCCACGGACTCAATGCCCATGAGGTCGAAGTCTACGTCCGCGAGTACGGCATGACTCCCCTCAAAGCAATCCAGTCCGCCACCCTCAACGGAGCCGACCTCATGGGCTGGACCGACCGCGTCGGCGCTCTCGAGCCCGGCAAATGGGCAGACGTCATTGCCGTTCAGGGCGACCCGCTCAAGGACGTCACGACGCTCCAGCACGTAAGTTTCGTCATGAAGTCCGGCGTGGTGTACAAGGATGACGTTCACCCCAGCGACATCACAAAGCCCGCCATCGCCCTGGTTGACCGCGAGCCCCCAGCGGCGCAGTCTAGTTATTGATGGGTGCCTCCTCCTTTGAATACCGCTTTCGCTACCTCCTGCACGGCATCATCTACGTGCTGGGCTTCTGGCCCTTCTGGGAACCCTGGCTCGGCCTGACGACCAAATCCACTTGGCTCCTCCTCAGCGCAGACCTCGCCCGTGCCGGCTGGCTCGGTTTCCAGGGGGCAACCAGCCTTCTGCTCGTGCTCGCCATTGTCTTCGCCGCGCTCGGAGCCGGGCTGCGCGTCTGGGGTTCGGCCTACGTCGGCGCCAGCATCGTGAACTCACCCGCCATGCACGGCCAAACCATGCTCGCCGACGGACCCTACCGCCGCTCCCGGAATCCGCTCTATCTGGGAACCCTGCTCCATACCATTGGCATCGCCCTCCTGATGCCTCCCGCCGGCGCCGTCTTCACCATCGCCGCTATCTGGATCCTGCAGGTCCGGCTTGCGCTCGCCGAAGAGCCCTTCCTCCTCCGCCGTTTCGGCCAGCCCTACCAGGACTATGTCGCCCGCGTCCCCCGCTTTCTCCCCGCACCCAAACCGCTGGTCCCAGGCGCAGGGCAACGTCCCCATTGGCTGCAAGCCCTTCTCGGCGAAAGCTACGTCATCGGCGTCGTGATCACCCTCGCCGCCTTCGGCTGGGACTTCAACGCGATGCCCCTGCTGAAGGGCATCCTGATCTCCCTGGGCGTTTCGCTCGTCTTTCGCGCCCTCATGCCAAGAACAGCCTCGCCAGCACCCGGTGTCATCTCTTAATGTCCACTCGTGGGCATTTCTCCAGGGGCGAGCATCCTGTCCATATCACCCGCACCACCGCCGCTACCCAGCCTTGAGATCAATCCAGGACAGATCCACCCTCCTCGCCTTTGTGCGCGAAGAGGGCGGAGCCTCTGTGTCCAAACGTCTACTTCTTGGGTGGCGCGATCGTATCCTTCGCAGCCTTGGCAATCCGGAACTTAACAACAGTCTTGGCCTTGATCTTGATTGCCTCGCCCGTCTGGGGGTTGCGGCCGATGCGCGCCTTGCGCTCCGCCTTCACCAGCTTGCCAATACCGGGAATCGCAAACTCACCATTCTTCTTCGTCTCTTTCACCGCTGTGTCCGCCAGCATGGTGAAGAAAGCAGCGCTCTGCTTGTTGTTGATTTCCATCTTCTCCGCCATAAAGCGGATAAGCTGCGTCTTGGTCATACCTTTTGCCATTGAGATTGTGCTCCTTTGCACAGGAAATAAAAGTTCTGGGCCGCTGTACGGCACTCCCGCATACGGCTTCGCTCTTGCCCGCCATGCGAAATGTCCAGTGTTTATGCGGGTGCGGAGCACCACGCCGAGTTTCACCTTCAACCTTCAGCGGCCCCGTTGTCAATAAGGAAACTGGGGTTTCTTACGGGTTTTTGCGGTATTTCGACCCGAAACGTGCCTTTTTGGGTGCCTTCTGCCACTTTTGTGCCACCCGCAGTGGAAAACAGGCCGCAAATGCGCCACGGCAGCACTCCCACCTACACAAGAAATTCTGAACCGGAACGCTTCGCCACACTCAGAAATGGCTCATTCAACAGGGCCACCAGCGGCGCGACCTTGCGAAACCGTTTGGCCACCAGCGCGCCGAACGTCGGTTGCAGCGCAGCCTCCGCGTCCAGAGCAGCCGTCACTCCCCAGTTACGCGCACGCAACAGATCGCCAGCCGGATGGTCAGGCGCAAATCCCTTCGGATTCCGTGTCAAGGCATTGGCATCCATAGGCGTCATCGCCGACGCCCCACCAAGCAGCGGCGCAAGCGTCGCGCGGTAACGCTCATGGTGATCGGCAAGCCATCGCCGCACCAGCAGCAAATCCTCACGCTCCGGAGCGTAAATACCCGCCCCGATGAAACCGCCCGCTGGACCGATTTGCAGAAAGAACCCTGCCGCGGACCGCTTCTCCAGGCCCGCACACGCCCACCACGCCGCCAGGTGAGTCTTATAGGGTCGCTTGTCTGGGCTGAAACGTGTGTCCCGGAAGATACGCATCGCGATCTTGTGCGGTGGCCGGATGTACTCCGGAGCAAAGTCAGCCATCTTCCCGCTTACCTGCGCTATCAACGCGTGAAACGGTTCCTTGATCTGCTGCTCATAAACGGTACGGCGGGCCTCAAACCAGGTGCGGTCGTTGTTTCTGGCAAGGCCAAGCAGAAACTTCATTGAAGCGGGGGTGAATTGGGCAGGCATACCACTCTGAGCCTACCCGCAGACCACAAAATAGCGAAACTGTCGGCTTCTACGCCTGGGAGAGACCAGGCTTGGCCCGCGCCCGCTTGTAAGCCTCAATATTCGCCTGCCCATCCAGAACCGTACCGGAGAAAGGCGACAGCGACTTACGTCCGGCAAGAACGGCTCGCGGCGCTGAAACGGTAGCCATCTCCACCTCTGGAGCAGCCTGCGGCGCAGCCTCCGGCGCGGGTACAGCGGCCGGCTCATCTTCGGAACTACGGAAAGAACGCGGCAAATCTGCCGGCTTGAACTCAATGCCTTCGCTTGCAAGTTGGCGGGCGGTACGCGCCAGCGTCTCGCGCTTCGTCGCAAGCTTTCCGGCCAACAACTTGCGCTCGGCATCCGTGCCCGCCGTGTCGTACTTCAACATGTGCGCCAGTTTGCGGTCGAAAAGGTCGATTTCGTCATGAAGCGACTTGAGAAAATATTTGTCGTGTGCGGGCGTGGCCATGGGCCTCCATGTACTGCGGTGAGATAACGAACGAAGGCCGGAGCGGCTCGATGGCGCCGGAAACAAACAAAGGGCAGCGATCGCTCGACCGCTGCCCTCGCTCTAAAGGTGGAGAGTCGTCCTAGAGAACCTGGACGCGCTCGGCCTGCAGACCCTTCGGTCCCTTGACAACCTGGAACTGAACCTGCTGGCCTTCCTGAAGGCTGCGGAAACCGTTGCTCTGAATCGCGGAGTGATGAACAAAAACGTCCTCACCGCCCTGACGGCTGATAAACCCAAAACCCTTGGTATCGTTGAACCACTTCACTGTTCCCTGTTCCATAACTGATTTCCTTGAAAAGACGTAATGTACCGCTGAACGCAATTTGGTGTTTGTTTGTAAAGGGTGCGTACAGCCAACTCTTCGCCAAAAAAACCAGATCGGAGACCAACGATCAGCCTGAATTGTAGCACCCTTCTCCACAGGCGGGCAACCGAAACCCTGAATCTGCATGGGAACCGCGCACCAACTCTCCGCCACAAACGCTACGGCTTGCCCGCATCCGGCGCAGTACCCTGCGCGTTGGGGTAAATGTTCGCGATCGGCGCACTCTGCTGTCGTTCAAGTTCAGGGTGAGGGAACGGTTTCCGCGGCAGCATCTCCTCACGCTGCGCCGTGTTGTACAGGAAAATAGCCTCCACCGCCGCACCCTGCTCCATGTCGAACTCATGCAAACGATCCACCGTGTCCATGTCCGAGTGGTGCGTGCGCGTGTCGTAATCCATCGGATCCTGGATGTACTGGAAACCCGGCAAACCTACCGCGTCAAAACTCAAATGGTCCGTTCCACCTGTGTTGCGATATGTGACCGTTGTTACGCCCAGGTCAGCCACCGGTGCAATCCACTGCTTGAAGATGGGCCCCACCGCGTAGTTCCCCTGGCAATAGACGCCGCGCACCTTACCCGTCCCGTTATCCAGGTTGTAGTACGCATCCAGCTTCTCCCACTCCTTTGTCGTCGTCAGCGCCCCATGCCGCCCCGCATAGCTCGGCGTCCCTGCCGGGTCCGGTGGAGTCGGCGGGGCAAACGTCCCGAAATGTTGCTTGACATATCCCTGTGATCCGTAAAGCCCCTGCTCTTCCCCACTCCACAACGCAATCCGGATCGTCCGCCGCGGATGAACGTCCAGCGCTTTCAATATGCGCATCGCCTCCATCGCCATCACACTGCCCGCCCCATTGTCCGTCGCGCCCGTCCCTGAGATCCAGCTGTCCAGATGCCCTCCCACCATCACCACCTCGCTCTTCAGCTTCGGATCCGTCCCTGGTATCTCCGCCACCGTGTCGAAACCATGCTCATGCTCCCCCGTGAACTTCGTGTCGATGTTCACCTCCACCGTCACCGGCACACCCGCGCTCGCCATGCGCGCCAGCCGGTTATAGTGCTCAATCATCATCACGGCATTGGGGATCTTCACCGCATTCTCCGGCTTCTGCGCCGCCGTAGCCAGATTCGCGCCGTTATCGTCAAAAATGATCCCCGTACCCCCACCGTCCCCGCCATCGCGGCTCGGCGTAAGGATCGCAGCTACACCTTCCTCCGTCAGCGCCTTGAGAGCCAGCGTCAACGCCTGCGCGCGAGCCCGCCGGGCAGCCAGCGCCTGCTCCCGCGTCAGCGCCGGGCCCGCACCAGGACGGCGTGCGGAAGAATCCTCCGTCAACTCCATCTCCTTCAACTCCGCCTCGCTGTAGCGATGGAACAGAGGCTCCGTCACATCCGGCGTAGGTCGCATCGACCCCAGCAGAACAACCTTCCCTGCGAGCTTCCCCTTCATCTTGTCAAGCTGCGCCGTAAGCTCCGCAGGCGTACTGATCGGCAGGTAAACAACCTGTCCGGTAACAGGCCCCTTCGTCGCCGGCGACCATGGCGCGGCCTGCAGCCACAACGGCTCCGGATCCGGCGAAACCATCCGCGCCCACGTATTGATCTGCTGCCATCCAAAGCCGAACTCGCCCCAATCCTCAAGGTGCGCGTTGCTCAACCCGATCGCTGTCATCGTGTCCCGCGTCCACGCATTGGCCTTCGCCATATTCGGCGACCCGGTCAAGCGGGGTCCAATCCCATCCATCAGCGCCTCGGAAAACTGCATCGCGTGCCCATGCTGAAACGCCTCGGAACGGATCCGCGCATACATCGTCAGATCCAGGCTCTCTACCGCCGGCTGCGCACCGTAATAACTCGGCACGTTCTTCGGGTTCTCACCCTCCGCCGTCGCATCTGCCTTCCGCTTTTGCGCAGACATAGCCCCGCCCAGCAGCGAGGCCGCCAGCGCAAATGTGCTCCAACGGCGATACGGGGATACAAAGAATGTACAAAACACAGCAGCCATAGGGACTCCAGGGAGGGATTGTGAAGTCAGTATGACATTTCACCTTCCCTGGCCGTCCGCGTCCTAACGGTCGTCTTCGCGATCCCGCTTCATCGTGATGCGACGAATCCACTGCACACCCAGGTATCCCAGCGCAAACACCCCCACCACCAGACCGACAGGAAAGCCCACCCGCTTGTACGTCAGCGCGAAATCGATCGCCCGGTGCGTCACCCCGGCATAGATCCCAAACCCGACAATCGCCAGAAAAGTCGCCAGAAAGAACGCCGTCATTCCCGTGGCAAGACCCATCAGCAACGACTGGAACCAGCCCAGATCGCCCATGGGAATGCCGAATATCGTGCCTTCGCGGCGCGCGCGTTCAACGTGATGCGGAGAGACCATCTACAGATAGAATAGAACGATGGCCGAAGTAGCGGGTGAAGGACAGGGCGTGAAGCTCGTCAGGGCGTCGCAGGTGGCGCGCGAAGCCGAGGTACGGCGTTCCGCCAACGGCGTGCGATTTGCCACCTACGGCGAAACCGGTGTTCCCGGCCCGGATCTCGATCGCATGCTCGAAGCTGTTCCGGACACCATAGCCAAGGCCCTCAAGGGCAATACCTACTACTTCGTACCCGTAGCTCTTCGCGAGCCGGAGATGACCGACTCACCCCGCAAGGGCCGCGCAGAGAGTCCCGAGCAGGCCATGGTCGCCCCGGCCTGGAACGACACCTTCACCGACTCCGCCATCTGCCACCGCAACGTAGAGCTGAGCAGCGGCAACCAGGGCGTCTTCATCTCCACGCGCCTCATGGGCGACCGCTTCGCCCTCAGCTTCGAATTCTTCATCAACGTCGCCCATGCCTTTGTGGATAGTGCCGGCGTCCCCGAGCGCTTCGCCGACCTCGCCTGGCAGCAGGCGCAGGCCAACGTACGCGGTGAAACCAGCCTCGACGCCTGGGAAGCCCGCAACCTCGCCCTGGGCCGCCCCGCAGACTGGCTGCCTGAGCCCGCAATCACAGCCACGGCCTCACGCCGCGCTCGCGCCTTCGGCTCAGGGCTCGGTTCCGGACGCACCTTCGGCGCCGGCGCCGCGCCCTTACAAGGCACGGGAGCGCTGGAACTCAACGCATCTGCCGAAACTCCCGGCGAAGACCCCAAAGAACGCGCCGTCTTCGCTGAAACAGCCTTCTCTGACGCCGTCGCCATCTACCTCCTATCCCTCGCCCTCGACTTCGACTACAGCGAGCTCCGCGAGCGCGACTACCCCCTGCTCGCCCCGGGCGCTCTTGCCGAACGCCTCCGCCTCATCGCCGAACTCTTCCCGCCCAACCCAGCCTACGAGTTCGCTATCCGTTACCGCCGCCGCGCCTGAGCCTCCACCATCGCGTCCTCCCCGCAACGGTGTAGCGTGTACCGATGCGGTACCCCCTCATCCGATGGTTGTGTAGCCTCCTGCTCTGCCGCCCGTTCGCGCTTCCCGCACAGGTGCTTCCAGTCCCCGCCCCGGACACCTTCGCCGGAAACCCCCGTGCCGTCATCATCAGCGACATCGGCAACGAACCGGACGACCAGATGTCCCTGGTCCGGCTCCTGCTCTACTCCAACCAGATCGATCTCGAAGCCCTCATCGCCTCGACCTCCACGTGGCAGAAGACGGCGACCCACCCCGAAACCATGCACAAGCTCGTGCAAGCCTACGGCCAGGTCCGCGGTAATCTCACCCTGCACGCACAAGGCTGGCCCCAGGCAAAGGATCTGGAAGACCGCATTGCTCCCGGCCAGCCCGGCTACGGCCTCGCTGCCACCGGCCCCGGGAAATCTTCACCGGGCTCCCAGGCGCTGCTTCACGCCATAGAACGCAACGACCCGCGCCCCCTGTGGATCTGCCTTTGGGGCGGTGCCAACACCCTCGCCCAGGCGCTCCTCGACCTCCGCGCCACCCACACCGCTGCGGAAACGGGTCGCCTCGTTGCCCACATTCGCGTCTCCTCTATCTCCGACCAGGACGACGCCGGCCCCTGGATTCGCCGCGAATTTCCCACCATCTCTTACGTAGTCAAACCCAGTCCGCCGGACGGTGAGGAATACGTCTACGCCACCTGGACCGGTATCAGCGGCGATCTCTACTACCGCAACAACGCCGGCGCAGACACCAGCCTCGTCACCAACGATTGGCTCCAAACCAACATCCGCGCCAAGGGCCCACTCGGCACAATGTACCCGCGCTTCCTCTTCATCATGGAAGGCGACACCCCATCCTTTCTCGGCCTCCTCGACAATGGCCTGAACAGCTATCGCCGTCCGGACTGGGGCGGCTGGGGCGGACGCTACGTCTATCGACAACCCTACGGCGAATCCCACCCCATCTGGACCCAGGGCGGCGATCTCTTCACCCGTGCCACCTCCCAGGATCGCGTTCGTGGCGTCGATGGCGAAGACCACGTATCCGACCAGGCAACGATCTGGCGCTGGCGGGAAGCCTTCCAGAACGACTTCGCCGCCCGCATGGACTGGACCGTGGAGGACTACGCCCACGCCAATCACAACCCCGTGCTCGTCGTGAACGGTCAGGGTGGAACCGCACCCCTCGACATCAATGCCGACCCAGGAAACACACTCACCCTCGACGCCTCTGGCAGCTACGACCCTGACAAACAGCAGCTCCACTATCACTGGTGGGTCTACGAGGAGGCAGGTTTGTCCGGCACGCACGGCGCCCAGGTCGCCATCTCCAACCCAAACAGCCAGCGAGCGCAGGTCGAGGTGAAATCCCCCTGCCGTGATGCGTGGATCCCCGGCCTTCTGCCATGCAAAGGCGATGGCGTTGCTCACATCCTTCTCGAGGCGACTGACGAAGGCTCCCCCCGTCTCACCTCCTACCGGCGGGTAGTCCTCCACGTCCGTGCATCATCCCCTACCGCACAGCCGCGATAGCCGCCCGGAACAGCAACTCGAAATCCATCGTCACCGCCGCATCTCTGCTCGCGCTCTCGATCGCTTTCAAAGCCACGGGCCGCGGGTACCCAAGGTTCATGAGCGCACTCAAAACATCCTCCGCCACCGCCCCTAGACTCGGCTTCACCACCTCTGCCGTAACCGGCGCAAATCCTGCCAGATCCTCCAGCTTATCCTTCAGTTCCAGCACCACTCGCTCCGCCGTTTTCTTCCCAATCCCCGGAATCTTCGTCAACGTCGCATGATCGCCCGACCGGATCGCCGTCACCAGCCGCCCCGCCGCAATCCCGCTCAGCACCGTGATCGCCAACTTCGGTCCAATCCCGGAAATCGTCAGCAGCTTCTCGAACAGCTTCTTCTCCGTAAGCTCATGAAAGCCAAAAAGCTGCAGCGCATCCTCCCGCACATGCGTATGGACATGCAGCGCCGCCGTCTCCCCCGCTTCGCCCAGTTCCGTGTAGGTCGCCACCGAGATCGCGAGCTCATAACCGACGCCATGGCACTCAATCACAACCGAGTTCGGCGCCTTCGATAAAACGTTCCCGCGAATATGCGCAATCATGCCGCTGATTGTAGAAGATCAGGGTAAAATTGCCGCAGATTCAGGGTGCAAGACCTAATTCCACGGAGGTTCAAGCGATGGCTCTCAAAAACCCACCGAAAAAGGCCGGTCTGGCCGCAGCGCAACCGCCGGAGGTCTTCTACCGCATCAACTCTCTGCTGTACACGCTCCGCGCCATAGCGCAGCGCGAAGATCAGCTCTGCATCCTCATGCACCACCTCCGCACCTCCGGCAAGCTCAACCCCGGTCTCGCCGCCGAACTCCACGAGATCCTCGACGAGATCCCCGCCGGAGACTACCTCCACGAGCTCGACGCCCTCCGGTCCAGCCTCGAAAAGACCCAAGGCAAAGCCGTCGCGGCAAGGTCGCTCCGCGGCAAGCGCAAGGCCGCCTGATCAGGCGCGGAGTCACTCCTGTTCCGCAAGGTACGTCCGGGAAATCTCATCCCGCAGCAGCTCCGTTAGTCGCTCCGCCTCCCGCGTAGCCAGACCCACCGTCGAGATGGGCTCGCCCACAATCAATTTCAGCGGCCGCGGACGAAGCGCATACACATGAATCGGCAGCAGCTC
>CAZZWG010000045.1:0-10391 GCA_964657685.1 Verrucomicrobia bacterium Tous-C9LFEB
ACGGCGGGGAAGCTGTTTGATTTGATGGAGCAGTTTGCGGGGTATGGGTTTAATAAGTCGCACTCGGCGGCGTATGCGTTGCTGGCGTATCACACGGCGTGGTTGAAGACGCATTACCCGGTGGAGTTTATGGCGGCTTTGCTGACTAGCGAGACTAGTAAGCCGGAGAATGTGGTGAAGTATATCGGCGAGTGCCGGGAGATGGAGATTGCGGTGGTGCCGCCGGATGTGCAGATTTCTGCGGCGGATTTTACGCCGGCGGGGGATGCGATCCGGTTTGGGTTGGCGGCTATTAAGAATGTGGGGCATAACGCGATTGAGTCCATTTTGGTGGCTCGGGAGGAGTTGCGAACTGCGAACGCGGCGGCCGCGGTGTACGCGGTGGGAACGCAGCGTGGCTTCAAGTCGCTTTGGGAGTTTTGCGCGAAGGTGGATTTGCGGTTGATGAATAAGAGGGTGCTGGAAAGCCTGTGTAAGGCGGGGGCTATGGACTCTTTTGGGAAGCGGGCGCAGGTGATGGGGGCGCTGGATAAGGCGATGGAGCGGGCGCAGAAGGCGCAGCGGGATGAGATGAGTGGGCAGCATGGGTTGTTTGGGTTGTTTGGGGGTGGGGATGATGTTGGGAAGGCGAGTGAGGCGGAGGAGGCTTTGCCCGCGGCTGCGGAGTGGGATGAGTACACGCGGCTGGCGAATGAGAAGGAGGTGCTGGGGTTCTTTGTTTCTGGACATCCTCTGGATAAGTACAAGGAGAAGCTGCGGAACTTGAAGGGTGTGATTGATCTGCAGGCGGCTTGCGAGATGAAGCCGGAGCCGGTGGTGTTCCTGCGGGGGAAGGCGGAGCCGCAGAACGAGATCCAGGTGGCAGGGGTGATTACCGGGTTGAAGGTGGCGAAGTCGAAGCGGTCCGGTGAGATGTATGCGCAGGCCTGTTTGGAGGATGCTACGGGGAAGATTGAGTTGATTGCGTTTCCGAAGGACTATGAGAAGTTGGCGGAGAAGCTGAAGATCGATGTGCCGGTGCTGATTCGTGGGTCGCTGCGGGGTGAGGAGGATTCGGCGCCGAAGATTTCGATTTCGAGTATCCAGGCGCTGGAGGATGTGGTAGTGAAGCTGCCGGAGGCTTTGCGGATCCGGGTTCCTTTGCATTCGCCGGACGCGGCTTTGATGGAGAAGCTGCAGACGCTGTTCCGCGAGGCGCCGGGCAAGGGGAAGGTGATGTTGCGGCTGGAGGAGCCGGACCAGTTTGCGGCGGATCTGGAGCCGCATGGGTTCAATGTGCAGGCGGATGTGCAGTTTATTGAGCGGGTGGAGGGTTTGGTGGGGCGGGGGGGTGTGCAGGTGATTGCCTGAGGTGAGATGTGGGCTTGCTACGCAGGACCGCCGCGTCGAGTCGCCCACTTCGTGCTTGCTACGTGTAGCGTTACGCAATACATTGAGTCCATGATCAAGTCCTCCAGGCACGCCGGACTTGAGAAGTTCTACAAGAGCGGCTCCAAGGCCGGTATTCAACCGGCACATGCGCCGAAGCTCAAGCTCCTGCTTTCCACTCTGGACCAGGGGACAAGGGCTGAGTCAATGAACCTGCCCGGTTGGGATTGGCATCCGCTCAAGGGAGAGCTAGAGGGCCACTGGTCGGTGAAAGTGAATGCGAACTGGCGCTTGACCTTCAGCTTCGATGGTGAAGATGCGACGCTTGCGGACTACCAGGATGATCACTAAGGAGGAGGGCTATGGCCATGCACAATCCGGCTCATCCCGGCGAAGTTTTGAAGGACCTGCTGGAGGGCATGCCGATGACCGTTACCGATTTCGCTGCCCATATCGGCATCAGCCGCAACAATCTGTCCCGCATTTTGAACGGGCATGCCGGGATCACGCCAGCGGTGTCCATCCGCGTTGCGGAGGCATTCGGTCAACCAGACCTTGATATCTGGTTCAAGATGCAGGCGGCACATGACTTCTGGCAGGCTGCCCAAGCAAAGCGGAAATCCGTGAAGCCTCTACAGCGAGCTGCTTGATGGATTTAATGCTTACGGGCGGGCTTCGTAGACGATGTTGAACGGGGTTTCCGCGGCGCGGCGGAAGCGGGTGAAGCCGGCGGTGGTGACGACTTCGCGGATGCGGGCTTCGCCGGCCTGGGCGCCGAGGCAGAGGCTGCCCTCCTGGGATCTTGAGCAGGGGGTGCAGAGGAGGGTGGAGAAGGAGTAGTAGACACGGCCGACGGGGTTGAGATTGTCTTTGAGCTGGTCATTGGCGAAGGGTTCTACGATCATCCAGGTGCCGTTGGGAGCGAGGGCTTCGTGCACGTGCTTTGCGGCTGCTACGGGGTCGCCCATGTCGTGGAGGCAATCGAAGAAGGTGATGAAGTCGTAGTCTTTGCCGGGGAAGCTTGTCGCGGCGGCGGTTTGGAAGGTAGCGCGGGTGTCGAGGTGCTGGCGGGTGGCGGCGGCGCGGGCGGCTTCTATGGACTTGTCGTGGTAGTCGAAGCCGAAGCACTGGGCGTTGGGGAAGGCTGCTGCCATGAGGAGGGTGGAGGCTCCGACGCCGCAGCCTACGTCGGCGAGGCGGGCGCCGGACTGGAGTTTTGCGAAGGCGTCGGGCATGGCGGGAATCCAGGTGCTGACGAGATTGGCGGCGTAGCCGGGGCGGAAGAACTTCTCACAGCCGTGGATGACGTCACTGTCGTGCTCACCCCAGCCCATGCCGGCGCCGCTGCGGAAGGCTTCGGTGATGCGAGGCACGGCGGCCAGGGAACCGAGCGCGAGTTGAAAGGCGCCGGGTAAATACGCCGGGCTGTCTTCCATGGCCATGGTGAAGGCCTGTTCGGGGGAGAGGCTGAATCGTTGCGTGGCTTCGTCGTGGGTGATGTAGCCACCGGCGGCCTGGGAGGCGAGCCATTCGCGGACGTAGCGTTCATCGGTGGAGGTTTTGGCGGCGAGTTCGGTGGAGTTCGCGGGACCTTCTGCGAGGGCCTTGTAAAGGCCGAGCTTTTCGCCGATCACGACCATGCCGGCGTGGACAGCGGCACCGAGGTCGCCTACGAATCGGCCGACAAACGCGTTTAGTTTGTCCATATCGAGAGCGGGGACGGGAGGAGTGCTCATGGGGCTCTTTCCTTCTCCGGTCTGAACCCTTTTGCCGGAGTCGCGTTGGTGTAAGAACGCGTGCGAGCATCGTGCGCGGTAGCGTCCGGGCTGTCAACTGAAATAGCGTTCTGGGCGGCGGTTGTTTTGGGATGCATATGGGCCGGAAGACAAAAGGCGGTCCCAAGGGACCGCCTTTTGTAACTGACACTCTGCTATTTGGCGCTCTTCTTGGGCTTCGCCTTATCGGGAGTGGTTTTGCGGCCGGGTTGAGCAGAGGCGCCGGGGCTATCCGGGGTGCTTCCCTGGAAGCGGGAGTGGCTGCCATCACCGGGTTGAAGGGGAGAGACGCCGCCTTTTTTCATGAGTTGGGCTGCGATTTCGTAGATCTCTTCGGGCGCGTAGTCCGGGGAGAAGAGGGTGGGTGCTTCGCCGATGACTGGACCTTCTGCGGCGTAGTCGGGGGTGCCTGCGATGACTTCCAGTTCCTCACCGTCGGCCCAGTCGGCTGGACCGGACCAGACGCCTGAAACGTCGGAGTATTCGCCGTCGTTGGACCAGGTGTAGAGCTTGCGGTGGGAGCCGATGGCCTGCCATTTGCGGGCTTCGGGGATCTTGGCGTCATCGATGTTGGGGGTGGGGAGCATCTTGGTAACTTCAACGCCTGTGATCTTGCGCAGGGCAAGGGCGTAGGCGGCCTGGTGGACGCCACCGCGGACCATGAGGTAGCCGATGACGTCGCGTGCGGCCTGGTTCTCGGTCATCTGGTAGCAGCGGTGCTTGTGCATGCGGGCGCCGGTCTCCAGGAAGAAGTTGTGGAGGAGGTCGGTGACGAGATTGCCGCTGGAGAAGACGTGCTGGCCACTCCAGAAATGGCCCATGGAGTCCATCACCTGATGACCGCCGCCGCCCACGATGGTGTGGTGGGTGTTGCGGAGGTTGGCTGCGTCCTTCAAGGGTGCGGAGACCGGGTCGCCTTCGGGCGTGGAGCCTTCGAGCATGAGGTTGATGGCAGTGGAGACGAGCTCGACGTGGCCTAGTTCTTCCGCGGTGATGCTGGCGATGAGGTCATAGAAGGGCTTGAGTTTTTTCTTCTCTTTGAAGCCGAAGGATTGGTGAAGGTAGTTATTGAGCGTGGACATCTCGCCAAATTTGCCGCCCAGCAGTTCCTGGATAGCGGCAGCGCCGTTGGGGTCTGGATTTGCAGGTTTTTGAAGCGGGATCAGCAGCTTTTCCGAGCGGAGAAACATAGAACTCCTTGTAGCGTGTGGGAGATGTTTTGGGGGGCCGCCGGGCGAGAGTAGCGACAGGTGAGCTTTCCTTTAGGATGCAACTTTAAGCTGGGCAGGAGTTGCGCAATCTAAAAAGCCCAAAAGCCCGCGCGGCGCCCCGAGAGGCGCGCGACGGGCATTTGGGGCAAGACGGATTCGTACAGACGGGCTAGCTGGTGGCGAGGGGGCCGCCGACGTAGATGCCTACGGCGGGTGTGCCTGCGAGGGCTGTGGCGAGGGAGTAGGGGGCGCCGTTGGAGGGCGTCAGGAAGGGGGTGAGGGCGACTACGGCGGAGCTGGGTCCGTTGTAGACGGCGGTGAGGCCATCGGTCTGCTCGTAGTTGAGGTTGTTGGCGGGGTTGGCGCCGGTGATGACGCGGCCGAGGACGCGGTGTTCGCACTCGACGCCCATGATGGAGGCGGCGACCTTGGCGAAGTACTCGAGCTGGGTGGGGGTGTAGGTGCCGCCGGTGTTCATGGCCGCCATGAGGGCGAATTCCTGGATGGCGTTGAGGTAGGCGCCGATGAAGGCGTTCTCCAGCGCATCGAGGGTGGCCGAGAAGGTGGGTTGATCGGAGAAGGTCATCGGGTCGAAGTAGAAGGTCTGGACCGGATCAGCCGTGGGATCGGCGATGCCGAGGAGACTGCGGAAGAGGTTGGCGTGGGCGACTTCCTGGGTGAGCGCGGCCTGAATGTACTGAACGTTGCCGGCGTTGCCGTTGGTGATGTTGTCGATGCGTCCGCCGGAGCCGGCGAGCAGGAAGCTACCGAGGACGGGGCCGGCGAGGACGTTGTAGTAGAAGGTGGTGGCGAGGTCTTCGGCGATGAGCGCGGCGGTGAAGATCTCGGTGACGGTGTCGGCGGCCTGCGCGGAGGCCTGGCCGGAGCCGGCGGTCTGGGCGTGGAGGCTGGGGAGAGCGATGCCGGCGGCGGCGGCGCCTGCGGTGAGGAGGCCTGCCTGGCGGAAGAAGCGGCGGCGGTCTAAGCGCGCCTGCAAGAGGGTGGACGGGACGTTGTTGGACGAGTCAAGTGTCACTGCGGAGCCTCACAAGAGTGTCAGGTTGAGAAAGGAAAGGGAGCCGCCGCAGGCTGCACGGCGAAGAGTAGAAGGAGGGGGGCCCAATCGAGAAAACGCAATAGCTCGAAAGTTGGATTGCGCGTTTCTGTCTTTTCTTTATGGGTATGAGCCGAAGGTCATTTGGCCGGGCGATAGCGAAGGGGGGAACGGACGATACAATGATTCTTCAGAACCGTTATGTCTGAGATGCCGCCGCAGCCTTCCGCCGCTTCCCCTAGTAAACCGATGCCCCAGGCCTGGATCAAGACAGAGCTTGCCCGACACCCGCAGCGCCCTTATCCGATGGACTATATCGAAGCGCTTTTCACGGACTACAGCGAGATCCATGGCGACCGTCACTTTTGTGACGACCAGGCGATGGCGGCGGGGATGGCGCGTTTCCAGGGTGAGCCGGTGATGGTGATTGGGAACCTGAAAGGGCGCACGCTGAAGGAGCGGGTGGCGCGGAAGTTTGGCTCGCCGGATCCGGAAGGGTACCGAAAATCGCTGCGGGCGATGAAGATTGCGGAGAAGTTTGGCCATCCGGTGTTTACGTTCATCGATCTGGCGGGCGCGAACCCTGGGTTGGGAGCGGAGGAGCGGGGGCAGGGCGAGGCGATTGCGCGGAATCTGCGCGAGATGAGCCGTTTGCGGGTACCGACGATTGCGACGATAACGGGTGAGGGTGGATCGGGCGGCGCACTGGCGCTGGCGGTGGCGGACCGGGTGCTGATGCTGGAGAATGCGATTTATTCCGTGATTTCACCGGAGGGTTGTGCGTCCATTATGTGGAAGGACGCGAACAAGAAGCAGCAGGCAGCGGCGGCGCTGCGCTATACGGCGGTGGATGTGAAGCGAATGGGATGTGTGGACGAGGTGATCCCGGAGCCAGGAGGCGGAACGCATGCGGACCCCGCGGCGGCGATGCAGATGGTAGGGGAAAAGCTGGAGCGGGTCTTTGCGGAGTTGCGGGCGGAGCCGCTGGAAGCGCTGCTGGTGAAGCGTTATGAGAAGTTCCGGAGTATAGCGCAGTTTTACACCGAGGCGTAGAGCGTGGTGTGTGTGGTGTGTTGGGTGAATGGTTTGAGGGATCTGCGCTGTGCCTGAACTCGGGAGTGAACTTCGAAAGGCACCGCGGTCGATGCAGCTTGCGCTGTTTGCGATCGGGCTGCTCTGGTTGCTGGCGGCGCGGGCGGGCGCGACGAGTGCGGGGCAGGGGATAGCGCACCTGGTGCATGCGGATGCCCTCGCGCCATTGCTCACGCAGGTTTTCCTGATTGTCTTGTTGGTGACCGGGTTTACGGCGCTGCATTGGGTGGCGACCCGGGACGGCAGCGTGCGCGCGAGCAATGCATTGCCGTGGCGGGCGACGACGGGCAGGGAGTGGCAGAAAGGCGCGTTCTTTGGCTGGGCCATCCTGCTGGTGACGGTTCTGCCGATGGCGGTGGTCGGGGATTTGCATCCGCAGTTCCTGGTGACGGCGGGGGCGTGGGGAGAAGCGCTGCTGGCGCTGGCGGTGCTGCTGCTGGGGGCGCTGGCGACGGAGATGGCGTGGCGTGGGTTTTTGTTCCAGCGGCTGATTGAGGCGACAGGGCCGGTGACGGCGACGGTGTTGTTGTCGCTGGTGTATGCGTTTGTGATGACGTCGCCGTTGAACAATACGCCATTCAGCTTTTTTGTGGCGTTTGCGTCAGGGTTGCTGTTCTCGGTGGCCTATCTGCGGACACATGGGTTGTGGCTGGGGTGGGGGATACGGTTTGGGTGGCTGGCGTCGATGGGTGTGCTGTTTGGGCTGCCGCTGGCCGGGTCGGCGGAGTTCTCGAGTGTAGTGGCGACGGACAGCTCGGGGCGGCTGTGGCTGACGGGCGGGGCCTATGGGCCGGAGGGTGGGGTGTTTACGGGGCTTGTTCTGCTGGGGGCGACGGTCGCCCTGCTCTCGTTGACGCGGGAGTATGCGTGGGCTTACACGCATCCGCCAATCGTGCCGGCGGGGTATCCGATGGATGTGGCGCCGCCGCCGGCGCATGCGGCGATGGAGGCAGCGGCGGGAACGCACCTGGTGCAGATTGTTGGTGTAGGGCCGGTAGCGGGTGGCCGGGACGCTGTGCCTGAGCATGGCGCCCCGGAGGCTGGGGTGGAGAGCCGTGCCTGGGAGAGCCGCATTCCGGAAGATGAAGAGAGGCCGGGGCCTTCCTAGAGGGTGGATGTTGGCCCTGCACCAAGGTGGTCTTGCAACTTGTCCTGATTAGGCGCAAAATCTTCGCATCCAGAGGTGGATATGGGCTCCCGTGGACGCATGGCAATCCTGGTTTGCAGCGCGCTGTTGGGCGGTGTGACGCCGCTGTGTGCGCAGGTGTTCGTGGTGGGGATGAAGACGGCGACGGCGGATGTGACAACGGAGTTCCATCCGACGCATGTGTCTTTGCCGGAGCAGCCGCTGGATGAACGGGGGCGGCTGGATTTGATCCGGAACCTGGAGGCGGAGCAGGGGTTTGCGCACCGGGAGCTGCCGCTGGGGGCGGGGATCACGTTGCTGGCGAATGGGAATCTGACGCCCAGGGATCAGGAATATCGGCGGATGTTGTATGAGAAGGGGCAGTCGGCTGCGCCGGGGGACCGGGTGGAGATCAGCAAGCTGGATTTCAAGCCGGACCGGATTGTGATCGACTTCAACGGCGGACCGTATGCGAAGCACCGGTTTTTGAGTCACATTTCGATCAACAATATGCAGCTGGCACAGCAGGGTCCGCTTGCGACCGGGTGCCGTGTGACGCTGATCTTTGAGGGCGGGGTCCCGGAGGTGACGGCCGCGGAGGTGAAAGCGCTGCTGGACCCGGTGGTGGACTTCAAGGCGAAGAGCGGTGCGGAGGCGTATGCGGATTCACTGCCGCCTAAAGTGCGGGAGGCGATTGAGGCGCACGAGATCCTGGTGGGGATGAACCGGCAGATGGTGCTGGCCGCGGTGGGGCAGCCGAAGACGAAGCATCGCGAGCACATGAAAGACGGCGATGAGGACAGTGCCTACTACGAGGAGTGGATCTACGGAGATCCGCCGAAGGACACGCAGTTTGTGCGGTTTCAGCATGACCGGGTGGTGCGGCTGGAGGTGGCAGCGCTGGGAAAGCCGGTGCAGGTGTTTGAGCGTAACGAGGTGAATCGTGATGGAACGCCTACGTTGACGGCGCGCACCATCGCCAACGGCGACCAGCACCAGTCGGCAGGCGAGGACAAGACGGAGAGCAAGGCGCCGACGTTGCGTTTGCCGGGCGAAGGCGATGATGGGATGGTGACGCCAGGGATGGGGAAGGTGGTCGTACCGAAGAGCTCCGCGCCGGCGGCGCCTCCGGCGGGGCCGAACTTCGTCTCCGCGGCGAGCTAGCGGGGAGGGAAGTGAAGCGGGGTCGCGGTGTACACTGAAGGGGAGCCCTACCCGGCCTCAGCCTTCGTGCGTCCTTTTGACTGCTTGAGGGGTGTAGGTAAGGTGCGATTTGCGCACTGGCGGGGCGACCACATTCTGGAGGGACAACATGGCCAAAGTCGCCAAGACCGGGGACCGCAAGAAGGTAATGGATACGCAGCGCAGCACGGACTGCCCGAAGTGCTCGAAACCGACGCGCATTGTGAAGCGCGTGAAGGATCGTGAGCGGGGCGTGCCGGGTGGAGTGTATATCTCCTGCTCTGCGTGCGAGTTTTTCGAGAAGCTTTAAAAATTTTGCAGCAACGAAGAAGGCCTGCCGGGTGGCAGGCCTTTTCGTTTTGGCTAAGAGCAGTTTAGGGACGAGCGAGGGATTCGCTGTCATAGGTGAGGCTGGGCAGGAGGACCTGCGCGAGTTCCGGGTCGTCGGGGCTGACACGTTCGACGCGCACGGGCGCTCTGCCGAGAAGGCCAACCTTCTGGGCTGCGGCGTAGGAGAGATCGATGATGGCGCCGGGCACGTAGGGTCCACGATCGTTGACGCGCACGAGCGTTGATTTGCTGGTGTGGAGGTTGGTGACGCGGAGCCAGCTGCCCAGGGGCAGGGTTGGGTGTGCACAGGTGAGGGCGTTCATGTCAAAGCGCTCCCCGGTTGCGGTGCGTTTGCCCTGGAAGGCGCGACCATACCAGGAGGCTACGCCGGTCTGGTACCAGTGGTGCTTTAGCTTTGCCTGGTTGCCGGAGGCGGAGGGCGCCGGCGGGCTTGCGAGAACTGTAGCGGAGACTGCCATCGCTACCAAGAGTGCGGCAGGACGCCGACCCATTTGCAGTGGCCTGCGGAGGTGGCACAGGCCTTGACGAACAATAGATATCACTCGGTTATTGTCTCGGGTTAAAGCCCGTAAGTCAATGATCTACAAAGACTTGTAAGTAGATCGAGTCGCTTGCGTGCAACCTTCGCGTTATGGTAGGGGAGGGCTAAGCATGAGCAAAACCACAGGCGACAGGGAAGAAGGTGGAAGCCGGGAATGGTCCGTGCCACTTTGGGGTCATTCCAGAAAACCGCCGGTCTTCTGGACGGTTGCGGGCTTCGATCCATCCAGCGGTGCGGGCGTCACGGCGGACCTGATGACCTTTGCGGCGCATGGGGGTTTTGGGTGCTCGGCGATTACGGCGTTGACGGTGCAGTCGACCCTGGGGGTGTTTGGCTGGGAGGCGGTTCGCGCGGATTTGCTTGGCGAGACGCTGCGGAGGCTGTGGGAGGATGTGCCGGCGTTGGGGATCAAGGTGGGGATGCTGGGAACGCCTGGGAGTGCTGAGGTCCTGAGTGAGTTCCTAAGAGGGACTACTGGAGGCGCAGGGCCGGTTGTGGTCTTTGATCCGGTGTTGCGGTCGAGTTCGGGGCGCGATCTTTACCCGGCGGCTGAACTCGATGCACTGCATGACGGGCTCTTGGGGAATGTCGACTGGATCACGCCCAATTGGCCGGAGCTGGCGCTGCTGAGTGGGTGTGCTGTGCAGGATGTGACGAGCGCCGAAGAGGCCGCGTGGCGTTTGATCGATCG
>CAZZWG010000045.1:10491-12429 GCA_964657685.1 Verrucomicrobia bacterium Tous-C9LFEB
TGGGCAGCGGGTGGAGACGCGCGCGACGCACGGGACTGGATGTGCGTTTTCCTCGGCGTTGCTGGTGCGGCTGGTAGAGGGGTGTGCGCCTGCGGAGGCGGTGCGTTTGGCGAAGGCGTATGTGGAGGGTGCACTGCGACATGCGCCGGAAGTGGGGCACGGGCGGGGACCGATGGAGATGCTGTGGCCGTTGCGGATGGAGAGGTAGTCTGGAAGGGTGAGTGACGCGCTGGTGTTGGTGGTGAACGGGCGGGAGCGGGTGGTGGGCGGAATTTCTTCGCCGGCGATGCTGGATGCGGTTCTGGTGGCGTTGGAGCTACGGGCGGACCGGGTCGCGGTGGAGTTGAATGGGGAGCTGGCGCCACGGGGAGCGTGGGAGGAGACGGGGGTGAAGACCGGGGACAAGTTAGAGGTTGTGCACTTTGTGGGAGGCGGTCTGGGGATGGGCGGTCAACCAGGTGGTCAAGCTCCCGACATGGCTCAGGGTGAAGGTTCAGGCTGAGGGGCTGAGGCGGCTATGATGCGGAGGAGGTGCACCTAGTTGAGCAAACGACACCTTGCGTCGGGTTTGCTGCTGCTGGCAGTCCTTCTCGTCTACGCGAACTCGTTCGGGAACGGCTTCCACTTCGACGACTTCCATACGGTGACGGACAACCCGGCGGTGCGCTCCCTGGGAAATCTGCCGCGAATCTTCACGGACGCGACGGCGTTCAGCGTGCTGCCGGCGAATCAGACGTACCGGCCGGTGGTGACAGCGTCGCTGGCGCTGGATTACGCGTTGGGGCGTGGATACAACGTGTTCTGGTTTCACCTGAGCACGATGATCTGGTTCTTGTTGCTGCTGGCGGTGACCGCTCTGTTCGCGGAGGGCATCTTCGACCGGGTGCGGGTGTCGGCGGCGAACCGCTGGCTGGCGCTGGGGGTGGCGGCGTGGTTCGGACTGCATCCGGCGATGGCGGAGACGGTGAACTACGTGATTCAGCGGGGCGATCTGTATTGCACGCTGGGGTGCGTGACGGGGTTGTGGATGTACGCGGCGCGGCCGGGTTGGCGGCGGTATGGGGTGTATCTGGCGCCGTTTGCCCTGGCGATGCTGTCGAAGCCGCCGGCCGCAGTGTTTCCCGTGCTGCTGGTTTGCTATGTGTTCTTTTTTGAGGCTGAGGCGTTGCCGTTGGCGAAGCGGTGGCGGGCTGCGGGGCTGTCGATTTTGCCGGCGGTGGGTGTGGATGCCGCACTGCTGGTGCTGCAGTCCGCGATGACGCCGAAGAGCTATGCGCCGACGATTTTGTCGGCCAGTGCGTACCGCCTGGTGCAGCCTTTTGTCTGGCTGCGGTATTGTGGGGCGCTGTTTCTGCCGCTGCATTTAAATGCCGATACGGATCTGGAGCCTATTTCTCAGTTCAATGCGCAGGCTGCGGTGGGGCTGGTGTTTGTGGCTGGGCTGGCGGTGGGGATCTGGTATGCAACGCGGCGGCAGAGGCTCTATCCGATTGCCTTTGGCCTGCTTTGGTTTGTTGTCACGCAGCTGCCTACCTCCATGTACACGCTGAGCGAGGTGGAGAACGACCACCGGATGTTCTTTTCGTTTCCGGGGCTGATGATCGCGGTGGTGTGGGCGCTCTACCTGGGGTGGGAATGGGTGGCCGGGCTGGAGCCGGGGCGGCGGGTGCTGGCTGCGCGGGTGGCGGCGGGGCTCGGCCTGACGGCGCTGGGTGGGTATGCGTACGGGGCGCACCGGCGCAATATCGTGTGGCACTCCGAGGCGAGTTTGTGGGCGGATGATGCGGTGAAGTCTCCGCATAACGGACGCGGTTTGATGAATTACGGGTTGATCAAGATGGGGGAGGGGGACTTCAACGGAGCGCGGGATCTGTTCAACCGGGCGCTGCGCTACACGCCGAATTACGCGACGCTGGAGGTGAACCTGGGGATCGACTA
>CAZZWG010000045.1:12529-17034 GCA_964657685.1 Verrucomicrobia bacterium Tous-C9LFEB
GGCGGCGTTGCAGGTGGATCCGCGGTCTGCGGAGGCGTGGAACAACATTGGGGCGGGGTTTGGGGCGATGCGGCGATGGGATGAGGGGATTGCGGCGGAGCGGGAGGCGTTGCAGTTGAACCCGGGGTTGGAGATTGCGGCGAACAACCTGCGGTGGTTTACCTCCCAGAAAGCTGCGGGTTCGGAGGGGGCCAAGACTGCGGCGGCGTTTGTGAATGAGTCATTGGCATTGAACCGGGCGGGGAAGTACCCGGAGAGTGCGGCGGCGGCGCGGAAGGCGCTGGCGGTGGATCCTTCGTCGGCGGAGGCGTGGAACAACATTGCAGCGGATGATGAGGCCATGAAGAAGTGGGATGAGGCGATTGAGGCGGCGCGGAAGGCGATTGCGCTGCGGCCGGATTTCCAGTTGGCGAGGAATAATCTGGCGTGGTCTTTGCAGCAAAAGGCAGCGGGTCGATAGGGTTGCCAAAGCCCAGGGGTTCGCTGTGGTTCTCAGCCTTGACAGGGCAGGGTTGGGAGGTTCATATTCGCGGACGAGTCAAACGTTTGCCCGAATTCCTCGTGGAAGGCCAATCCTGGATTCGACTGCTTATTTTGGGCAAATCTTTGCCAATTCTTTGGAGGCAACATGCGGACATTTTCGAAACGACCGTCGAGAAAGAGCGGACAGCAGCGCCTGACGAGAGTTGCACGCTGGGCAGCACCGGCGGCCATGGTTTGTGCAGCAGGTGTTGCGCACGGGCAATTCAGGGCTTCGATTCAGGGTGCGGTGACGGACGCTTCCGGGGCGGTGATTCCAGGGGCGACGTTGACGCTGACCGATCAGGCGACGAACAAGGTATTGACGGCGACGTCGAATGCGGAAGGCGTGTACAACTTCAACGCGCTGCCGCCGGACCACTTCAAGCTGGTGGCGAATGCGCCCGGTTTTACGCCCAGAACGGTGCAGGATCTAACCATCATTCCGGAGCAGGCGAACTCGGTGAACCTGCAGTTGGCACCGGGAGGCTCGGCGGAAACGGTGAATGTGAGCGGTGAAACGATCGCCGCCGTGGATACGGAGACATCGAACATCGGAACGACGGTGACAAGCAATGAGATTCAACATCTGCCGTCGTTCAATCGTGACGTGTTTACGCTTTCGCAGTTGGTGCCTGGAGCGATTGCGGATGGTGGCCAGGCGGCGGGCGGCGGGGTGCGGTCAAATCCTGGAACGCAGGGGCCGGGCGGCTCGGGCTCTGGTGGCCAGGCACCGACGGAGAACGGTCCGCAGGTGAACGCCAATGGCGGGCAATATGAAGATAACGGCATTCTGATTGACGGTATCAGCACGGTGAGCGCGGTGTGGGGTGGAACGACGATTATCACGCCCACCGAAGACTCGGTTGATAACGTGCGTATTTTGACCAACGTGTATGACGCGGAGTACGGGCGGTTTAGCGGGGCGACGACGCTTATCACCTCAAAGGGTGGCAGCAACCAGATCCATGGAAGCGCGTTTATTGCTATTCACCGGCCTGGTTTGAATGCCTATAACAAAGTGCCGCATGACTCCGCCGGCAATTTTCTGGGTACAGGGCTGCGTGACAACCAGCGCTTCAATCAGTATGGCGGAAGTATTGGATTCCCGATCTGGAAGAACAAGGTTTTCGGTTTTATGGCGTATGAGTCATCGCCGAACAACTCGACGGCCCAGGTGCTGAATTGGTATGAGACCCCCTCGGCGGACGCATCCGCGCCGGCGGGCAGCATCGCGAGTAAATTCACGACCTTTCCCGGGAACGGTGTGAATGGGACGCTGGTGACCAACGGCATCACCTGCACTTCGGTGGGTCTGGCGGAAGGTAAGAACTGCAACACGATCGCGGGTCAGGGATTAGATATTGGATCGCCGTTGAAAACGGGTCTGGGCAAGCAGGATCTAACGACGGACGGTACGGCAAACACCCCGGGCGTGGGCGGCGGACTGGACGGGGTGGCCGATATCGGCTATTACCTGGCTAATAATCCGACGGTTTCGTATTACCGGCAATACAACGGGCGCGCGGACGCGGATGTGACACACAAGGATCATGTGGCGTTTGCGATTTACTGGGTGCCGCAGGGATTCAACGAGTACGAAGGCGCGCAGCGCGGCTATGACACCTTTAATCACACGCAAATCAACGAGGCCTTGGCGGGCATCTGGAACCACACGTTTTCGCCGACGTGGCTGAACGAGGCGCGCGCCAATGCGGCAGGGTGGCGATGGAACGAGATCGCCAGCAACCCGCAGCAGCCTGTGGGGCTACCGCAGGCGAACGTGCTTCACTTTGCTCCGGGAACGGGTGTGGATAGTAATGGGAACCTAGTGAGCCTGCAGCAGTTTGGTTCGTCGCTGGGCAGTGTTTTGAACCAGTGGACCTTTGGCTACAAGGATGTGGCGACCAAGGTAGCCGGGACACACACGCTGAAGTTTGGTGGCGAGTATAACGCGCTGCATTACCTGAACGATCCAATTGGGCGGCCGACTTACACGTTCTATAACCTATGGGACTTCCTGAATGACGCACCGTATAAGGAGAACGGAAATTTCAGCACGGTTACGGGTCTACCGGGGGGAACGCGCTCAGACGAGCGGGAGAACCTGTTTGGCGCCTTTGTGCAGGACGCATGGAAGGCGAGGCCTAATCTGACGTTCAACTATGGGCTGCGTTACTCCTATTTTGGAGCGCTGTATTCCAAGCAGGACAATGTTTCCACTGTGCGTTTAGGGGCTGGTTCGGCGGCGTACACTGGCCTGACGGTGCCGGTGCTGCAGAACCCCTGGAACCCCCAGAAGGGGAATTTCGGACCGCAGCTGGGGTTCAACTGGAGCCCGGGCAGCTTCAATAACAAGCTGGTCGTGCGTGGCGGGTATGGATTGAGTTTCAATGAGGAGGAGTTTGCGATTACGGCGAACCTGGGCGCCAACCCTCCAGCACAAGGGAACTACACCTTTGCCTACAGCAGCCCGAGCAATCCCAGCCCGAATGGTGCGGCGATTGTCTACGGCATTTCAAGCAGCCCCACTTCACTGGCGGGATTTGCATCGAACCCGAATACGATTACGGCCTATAACAGCGCCAATCTTCCGGTCCAGGGGAATGGCAATATCGTGATTGTGGGCGATGGGCATGGGAACCTGCCTACATCATATGTGGAGCATTACTCCGTGGATACAACCTATGAGTTCAACCGGGAACTGGTTGCCTCGCTGGGCTATGAAGGCAGTGTGGGACGGCACCTGATCAACCACGCCTCTCCGAATGCGATGGCTGTGGCGCAGGGCTACGCGCTAAATCCGCTGGTGACGTCCGGGGATGACTGGCAGAACAATGGCAGCTCGAACAACAATGCGTTCCTGGCCGAGTTATCGCACCCGATGAAGCATGGCGTGATGGTGGATGCGCAGTTCCTGTGGGCGAAGAGCCTGGATACGGATGGGTCGGGACCTTACTATGAAGACCCTTATTACCCCCAGGGACCGGGTTACTCGTACGGGCTTTCGGATTTCAATGTAGGTAAGTCTTTCAAGGCGTATGGGCTGTGGCAGCCGGTGTTTTTCCATGGCGATCATCGATGGGCGGAAAAGATTGCCGGTGGATGGACGTTGAGCGGGATCTTCCAGTTGCATACGGGGTTCCCGTACAGCCCGCAATACCAGATCTCGCAGTCGCTCTACTGCTCCAATTGCGGTTACTCCTATGTGCGGCCTCAATACCTTGGCGGCGGCAATGGTGATCATAGCAACGCCGCGTTTGTGAATAACACGAACTACCCGGGCTACGCGACTGCGGTTGCCGCGGCGACCACAGGGACAGCGACGGTGAACGGGACGGCTAACACGTCCGTGAGTTACCACAATGCCCTGTTCAACGTACCGAATTTCGCTTCGGCGATCACGGCCGCGAACGGATCAGGGTTCCCCTCTCCGAATCTGGCGCTGCCGGGTCGTCCGGGCGGGGATCGGAACGCTTTCACAGGGCCGGGGTACCGGGATGTGGATGCGTCGTTGACGAAGGGCTTCGGTCTGCCGAATACACGTTTGCTGGGTGAAAGCGCCAAGCTGGAAATTCGGGCGGATGTATTCAACCTGTTCAACCTACTGAATCTGGATCCGACAAGGGTGACCAACAACATCACGGCTACCAATTTCGGAGAGGATCGGACGGCGCTAGGTGGAAGGACAATCACCTTCCAGGGTCGCTTCAGTTTCTAGTTGCCGCAGCATTGCTTTTGAGGGCGGAGGAGGCGGTTGTCTTCTCCGCTCTTCTTCAACAGAAGATATCCGCAGAGTGGAGAGTGAATGAATTTACCGATGAGGAGGATGCTGGAAGGGCTGGCGTTGCTTGCATGCCTCGGAACAGCAGTGCGCGTCGCGGGACAGGGTACTCCGGCGACCGAGGGGATTTTTGTGGATATCCAGGCGGCGACGACGCCGTTTCCGCATTTCTGGGAGCAGACTTTTGGGTCGGGGCGGGCGA
>CAZZWG010000046.1:0-17003 GCA_964657685.1 Verrucomicrobia bacterium Tous-C9LFEB
CCAGCACCATCGGGATCGCCAGCAGCAAGATAGACCGGTTCAAACTCCCAGCCGTATAGTCCTGGTGGCTCCCCCGCAGCGCCTCCCGCACCGAACTCCAGAACGGCGGCCCCGCCGGCCTCTCTTTCACTAGCTCAGTTTGCATGCCTCCATGCTACGGGCACGCACCCGCACCCGCATCCTGACGGCGCTGGGCGAGCAGCCTACCTCCTTGGAGGCCCGCTTCTCCTTACTACTCACATAGGGCGTCCGCTCCAGCAACATCCTGGAAGCCACGCGACAGCAGCTGAAGCAGGAAGGACAACAACAACCGCGTTGAGCGCCTCCGAAAGGAAGCCAGCAAACTGCCTAGGACACCAGTCCACAAAACAGCCATCCAGCGTAGCAGGAGACCGGAGCCACACCGAAGATCTGCATCACCAGGCCGACGATCTCACCACCCGTAGCGAACTGCATAGAGCAAGAGGCCGTCTGCCGGCGGCCCGGCGTCATCGTCTCCCCCGAAGCCTTGGGCCTAAGCATGGCGCTCGCAGCCCCACCACACTCATTGCGAAAATGGGCAGAAACGCACCTTTTAGCGAGCTCCACGGGGCGCCAAGCATCCCGGCGCGCAAACGAGTACTCTCAACCATCCGAGACCATAGGGAACCCGTGGTCGTATTCTGGAACCGTCCTCTTCGCTATCAGCCAGACCCTTGAGCTCAATCGATCAGCTTCAGTGATCTCAATTGTTCATCAAGAGTTGGTCCACCTAACGGCTTAGTTAGGTACGCATCACACATGCTGCTGAACGAGCGGAAGACCTCCTTGGTCTTTGTCACGGCGGTAGTCATCACGATCTTTGTGCATTGACGGGAGTTGAGACCCCAGTTTGCTTCCATCTGTCGTATCAGAGACACGACCTGAACACCGTCAATACCCGGCATCATGATGTCCATGCAGATGAGCTGATAGGGATCATCCTGGGCTGCGGCAAGTTGAAACGCCTCCAGCGCCTCTTCACCCGTACAAGCGACGTGGCAAGTACCATGACGGGATAGCAACCCTTGCAACAGCAGCCGGTTGGTCAATTCATCTTCTACGATCAATGCTTTCATTTCTTTTTCTCCCTTGCTGAAGCTTGGCGTCGCATCGATTACTCGGCAGCGAGTCTTCCGAGAACGACTACTTCGCATTGCCCGCCTTCGAACGCGTAAAGTAGCCTTCCCAGTTCTTGTTCCTTTGGCAAAGCTTCTCTTGAGCTTTGACGATTGCTGACGACAGGAATGGATAAGCCTGTATCAGGAGGAAGAAGTCCTTTGTAGTTTCCTCCCACCGTGTTCGCAAGCTCTCCCAATGCGTCGGCGACATCGGCGTCAAAACTTACAGGAGGGGCCACCTGCATAAACTGTGTTGTGAATGCATAAGCGAATTCAGGATTGCAGTTGATCAACAATCTTCCCAACGCTGGACCGCTGTATTCCACGCTGGCATGAAAGCCCAGCGAAGGGCTTACTGCCTCCGGTATGACAGCAGCGGGACTTAGTCCGGCCAGGCAATCGAATGCTTGCCGCGCTACAACATCAAGATCTTCCATCTCTTGTGGCCCTAGAACACTCTCAAGATTCACAAATCCTCCATGCGGCTGTAAAACGTCGATTGCGAGATTGATTTACGTCGGAACCCGGTGTGCACATTAATAATCGTCTCGGCGCAACCTAGGGCAAGCAGTCCTCCTGGCGCGAGTCTCGCCTTAAGTGCATCCAGAATTTGCCCCTTCGTCGGAGCGTCGAAGTAAATCAGAACGTTCCGGCACATGATCAAATCGAACTCGCCCAATAAGCGAAGATTCTTCCGAAGGTCAAGTTGTTCGAACCGTACCAGCTTTCGGACCTGCTCCTTGACTTGCCACTGGAGCCCGGATCGATCAAAGTACTTCATGAGCAAGTTGGTCGGAAGCCCTCGACTCACTTCGAATTGCCCGTACTTACCCAAGCGTGCGCGGTCTAGTATCTGTACCGAAAGATCGGTTCCGAATATCTCCACTTCACCTGGAGCCGCACCCATTTCGAGCAACAGCATAGCTATGCTGTATGCCTCCTGACCTGAAGACGCGGCAGCCGACCAGATACGCGCAGGACGGAGACCGCGTTGCCGCTTCAATAAACTCGGCAAAATTTCCGTGCGTAGCGCGTCAAAAAGGCCTGCGTCACGAAAGAAGAGAGTCTCGTTCGTCGTCATGGCATCTATGACGTGGCGCGAGAGCGTCGGCAAAGATCGTGCTACAAGTGCATTTACGAGTGCATCCAGGCTTTCTAACTGGTATTGCTTCAATACCGGTATGAGCCGGGACTCCAGCAAATATTGCTTGTCCTCCTCGAGGAGGATCCCCGACTCCTTCAAAACGTATTGCTGAAGATAAGTATAGTTTTTTGAGGAGAGCTTGCTTACCTGCTGTAAGGGCGCAGTTGATCGTAGCGGGACGCCAGTCGCGGAACTCATAGTCGCCTCTCTATGGATGAGTAGATCTGCTTCAGTGGAAGGATAGCGTCAGCAAGTTCCGCATTGACAATTGCCCCAGGCATTCCCCAAACGACGCTTGTTTCCCTGTCCTGGGCAAAAACAGTCGCTCCCAGATTGCGGAGTAAGCGAGCGCCGGCAAGTCCGTCCTGGCCCATACCAGTTAGCACAGTTGCGATTGCCGCACCGCAGTACACTTCAGCAACGGAGCGAAATAGCACGTCCACGGCAGGACGACAGAAGTTCTCCCGTTCTCCCCTATCCAACGCAGTGACGACGCTTGTTCCTCGCCGGATAAGACGCAGGTGGAAGTCACCCGGGGCCAGCAAAGCTTGACCAGGTACAACGATCATCTCCGCGGTCGCCTCAATGACAGGTAAGCGACTCAGACGCGTGAGCCGTTCAGCCAGAGAGGCCGTAAAGACCGGGGGCATGTGCTGCACGATAAGGATAGGAAGGGGAAAGTTCGCAGGAAAAGCCGGGAGCAATTCCGCAAGAGCCGACGGGCCTCCGGTGGACACGCCAATCACCACCACCTTCGGAGTGACCCGGCGCAGTCCGCTCATCTTGTACGAGGGAGTGGAAGGATGAACTTCCAGTTTCAATCGTCCGGAAGCACCAGACATCTGCTCACGTTCTGCCAGTTGAAAAAGAGCCTTCACCTTCTCGACTAGATCAGAGCGCAATGTTTCGAAAGCGGTTTGCGTCATCTCGCCACTGCGCTGCTTGGCTACGTAGTCATCAGCCCCTAAGATCAGTGCTTCAACAGTGGCGGTGGCGCCACGCGAGGTTAAACTGCTGCACATGATGACTCGGGTACTTGGACTTTTCTCTTTAATGAGTTTCAACGCGCCAAGCCCGTCCAACTCCGGCATCTCTACGTCCAGCGTCACAAGGTCCGGCTTGAACTGTTCGACCTTTGCCACGGCATCCAGTCCGTTTTTTGCAAATGCAATGACCTCACACCCCGTCTCCGAGCCCAACATTCTCGAGATAAGCTGCCGCATAACCACTGAGTCGTCGACAACCAGAACCCGAATAGGGCCTCGTCGCTTTGGTACTTCTGGCACGGCTGTTCGTAGAGACGATACCGTCTCGCTCGCCACTAGAAACCTCCTTCTTCACAAAGTCCGAGCGACCGCAATTTCTCCTTCACCATCTCTGAGGTGAAGGGTTTCATCAGATACTCACTAGCCCCTGCGCTGATGGCATTCTGTATGGATTGCGCGTGAGTTTCCGTCGTGATCATGATTGCCGGAACACCCTTACAATGCGGTAAACGTCGGACACGCCGCAGAAGATCGATCCCGTTCATATTCGGCATGTTGTAATCGGTGCATAGAAGCGCGTACTCACTCGTGACGTCCTTCAGCGCTTTGAGGGCTTCTACTCCGTCCTCCGCCTCAGCCACTTCGAACCCCACCCCCGTCAGGATTCGTCGTAAAATGCTGCGGATCGCCCTCGAATCATCCACTACAAGTACTTTCCTCAAGTTAACCTCTCGCGATTCTCTTCTCACATACTTGCCGGGAAAGAACATCTGCTCTCGTGACAAATGTTCCATCCGGAGCGCAACGCCTTAGATTGTGAAACGACTTACCAGAAGCTGGAGCTGAGAGGCCATCTCGGCGAGGGACTGTGCGGCCGTATGTGTGCTCCTGGCGCCAGCACTCGTCTGTTCAGTAGCACCGGCCACCTTTGCAATGTTGTGCGCTATCTCGCTTGTACCGCGTGCAGCGTCCGATACATTGCGTCCAATCTCATTCGTCGTTGCGGTCTGCTCTTCAACGGCCGTGGCGATGGTCCCAGAGATGTCATTGACCTGGTTTATGATCCCACTTACTTCCCCAATTGCGCGGACTGCGGCCTTGGTGTCTGACTGAATTGCTTCGATCTTTTGCCCGATCTCTTCAGTCGCTCGTGCGGTTTCTTTCGCTAACTCCTTCACCTCATTTGCCACTACTGCAAAACCCTTACCGGCTTCGCCTGCACGCGCGGCCTCGATCGTGGCGTTCAGAGCGAGCAAATTGGTTTGCTGAGCGATGGAAGTAATGACTTTGATGACCTTCCCGATTTCCTGACTCGATATTCCGAGCTTTGTGATCGTCTGATTAGTATCATCGGCCATTGTCACGGCTGTCCTTGCAACCCGCGCAGCTTCGGACGCGCTTTTTGAGATCTCCCGGATGGAGGCAAGCATCTCTTCCGAGCTAGCAGCAACAATACCGACGTTCGAGGATACCTGCTCACTTGAGGCAGTGGCTTCGCGGGCCTGGTTGGCAGCGTCCTGGGAGCTATCTCCAAGTTGTTGGCTCACTGCAGAAAGCTCTTCCGAGGAACTGCTGACACCCAGCGCAGTTTGCCCGATACTCGAAATGCTCTCGCGAAAGTCAGACAGCAGGCGTTCCAGCCCAGTCGCGATCTGTCCTACCAAATCGTCCCCCTTCACATCGATGCGCAGGCTGAGGTCTCCCTTGGCGGCGGCGGCTACAATGGTTAAGAGCCGGCCTGCCTTTTGCAGCATTTCGTTAGCGGTTATCTTCTGCGTCGTAATGTCAGTTGCAAACTTAACGACTTTAAACGGCTTGCAATCCTCGTCAAGGATGGAGTTATAGCTCGCTTGGACCCATACCTCTTTGCCACTCTTTCCGATGCGTTTGTATTCGTCTGCCATAGATTCGCCGCGTCCTAGTTTGGTCCAGAATTCGCGATATTGTGGAGATACCCGAAAGGAGTCCTCTACGAACATGCCGTGGTGCTTACCCTTGATCTCATCCAGGCGATATCCGAAGGCTTGCAGGAAGTTCTCATTGGCGTCGAGGATGATTCCATCCAGCGAAAACTCGATGACCGCCTGTGCTCGATGCATCGCGCTAATTTGACCAGCGTAGTCTGCGTTCCTGCGCTTTTCCGCTGTGATATCCGTTGCAAACTTCACCACTTTGAAGGGTTTCCCTTTTGCGTCGAGCAGAGGGTTGTAAGAAGCCTGGATCCAGACCTGCTTTCCGTTCTTTCCCACTCGACGGAACTCATGTGCTAAGAACTCACCACGGTTGAGTCGCGTCCAGAACTCTCTATACTCAGGTGAGTGGCGGAGGTTTTCGTCGACGAACATGCTGTGATGACGGCCTTTAATCTCTTCAAGAGAGTATCCCAGCACACGGAGGAAGTTCTCGTTAGCCGTCTGAACGATGCCATCCATAGAAAACTCGATGATTGCCTGTGACTTTTGCATGGCGGCAAGAGTAGCTTGGAGTTCGTGAAGAGAAGCGGAAGCGTCATGGTGGCTGCTGGAGACGCGCTTGGATCTGGGAACGGCAGGCTTGGAGCTGGAAGGCGGAGAAGAGTGCTGAGAGGTAGATGGATTGCGCATAAGAATCCTTTCGTATGGAAGGTCAGGGGATGGTGTGACAGTCAATGGCAGGCGTTGTGGAGCAAACGGGTCGTATCCAGCACAAGCATCAGACCTTCCTTCAGGTCGTACACGCACTCGATCAACTCACGCTGCTGGAGAGGCATGTTGTCCGGCACCGGAGCATATCTGTCGAGTGGTACATCGATAACATCGCCTATATCGTCGACAAGCAGACTCACAACGCCGTCCTCGCACTGAATGACGACATTCATCGGCAGCCTATCCGTTTCTGCGCGAGGAAGTCCAAGGCTTCGGCGGGTGTCAATCGCAATGACGATCTGCCCGCGCAAATTGATGAGCCCTTCCACCGCGCTTGGCGCTAGCGGTACCACGGTCATGTCCTGATAGCGAATGACTTCTTGAACTTTGACGACCTCTATCCCGAGCAGAAGATCATTGATCCGAAAAGTGGAGTACTGACGTGTATCGATAGAAGCTGGCGTCATGATGTAACCTCAGTGACTCCTTGGGAACTCAGTAGTCGGGATAAAATCTCCAGCAGCTCCGCGCAATTGGAACGAACTACCTGCGCGGCGAAGGGGCAATCCTTGTAACCCTGTTGCGGACCGTCAAGCAGTTCCACGACAGGCATCTTGTCCAGTACATGTTCGTCACGCAAATGCTCGATCAGTCCGACTTTGTCTGCATCAGAGGACCTTGTACTGACCAGTAAAGCTCGATAGTCCGGCTGCTGTCGCAATCGAGTTGCGGCTTCAGCGACAGTCGCCAGTTGGGCAACCTCGAAACCTGAGGCCGTGAGGAATTCGCCAAGGAGCTCGCGTGCTGCGAAAGATTTGTCGATAAGCATAACTCGCGGTCTACCAGTCGAACCACCCCGCGGGGAAGCAAGCCAGTCGTCACCCAGGGACCGAACAAGCGCGTGAAGATCAAGCAAATCAGTAATCTTGCCGCCAATCACCGCTGATCCCAGAAGTCCTGAAGCGATTGTCTGACGCCTTACCTCGATAGGCTCGTTCACAATATCCAGAATGCGATCGACCAAGAGGCCTATGCGCTTACTTCCGTTAGTGAAAACTATGATCTGTACCGTTCCGGCGCTCTCGTCAATACTCGCACCATAGCTGCTCGGCGGATCCCCCAGTGAGACAAGCGCGAGGATTTCACCGCGGTAATGAAGGACCGGTTTACCTCCACTACTTTCGATCCGAGACAGGGGAACATCTTCAAGTCGATCAACCAAGGCCAGCGGTACGGCGATGCGCGCGAACTGGCCTGCGCGGAAAAGAAGCATCATCTGCGGCTGAGCTTTGTTAACGTTACCCGCCAGAATCGCCTCAGCCTGCATCGTCTGGCGTCCAAGGTTACCCAGACCTGCAAGCTTCGCAAGTCCTGCCACGTCCAGGATCAAGGCAGGACGGCCGTCTCCCATAATGGTAGCTCCCACATAGCAGGTGAGGCCCTTAAGCTGACGACCCAGTGGTTTGACGACGATTTCCTGAGTGTCTGAAATGCGATCGACTACGAGCCCCAATTGCTTCGTTTCTGCCTGCAGGACGATGATGTTGCAGGCATCTGAACCCCCTGTCTTCTCTTCTCTCTGCAGCACGCGCCCAAGATAAACCAACGGCAAAAGCTTGCCGCGGTGATGAAAGACGGGTGTGCCGTGAACGTTTTCGATGCGCTTCTTCAATTCGGACGACTCGACCCGCACCAGTTCCAGGAGGTTCGCCTGCGGAATGATGAATCGTTCCTCTTTGCTCCCCTGGGTCCCATTGACCGCAGCTTGGCCTATCGGTCCAAGTCCTATCACCAGTCCGGGGATGATAGCTAAAGTCAAGGGAATCTTAATGCGGATCGTGGTTCCACCCTCGGTCCGATTAAGTAGCTCTACATGCCCCCCAATCTTTTCAATATTGGTCTTCACCACATCCATGCCTACGCCGCGACCGGAGACGCTGGTGATCTGGGCAGCCGTGGAGAAGCCGGGAAGGAATATCAAATTGCTGGCATCTCGATCGGTCATCTGCGCCGCTTGGTCGACACGGATGAGCCCCTTCTCCAACGCCTTTGCCTTAACACGCTGCGGATCGATGCCGGCACCATCATCTGAGATCTCGATATTGACTACGCCGCCCTCGTGATAGGCCCGCAGCAGCAGGACACCCTCGGCATTCTTCCCTTTGCTCTTACGACTCTCTGGCGTCTCGATGCCATGATCGCAGGAGTTTCGGATGATATGGGTAAGCGGGTCCTTTATAGCCTCGATGATGGTCTTGTCGAGTTCAGTATCGGCGCCCTCCATTTCAATGCGGACACGCTTCCCACACTTGGCGGCTAGATCACGCACAACCCGCGGTAGTTTGTTCCACACCACTCCGATAGGTTGCATGCGCGTTTTCATAACGCCCTCCTGCAACTCACTCGTTATCAGGTTTAGCCGTTGCGAGGTTTGCTGCAATGACGTATTCAAAGAAGGAGCTTCTTGAAGAAGCTGATTGCGTGCGAGAACCAGTTCTCCCACTAGATTCATCAAGCGATTGAGCAGCGCGACATCGACTCGAATAGTTGAATCTGCGAGTTGCGCATCCTTGGTGGCGTCGGGAGTCGCTTCAGTCGCCAATCCCTGTCCTAACTTGTACGGCGGATTCGAAGCCTCGACTTCCTCAGTTGGAGCTTCGACGGAGTAAGGGCTGCTGCCTTGGATCTCCTGTGCGGATAAGGAAGGCTCTACCTCGCTTGCTTGCATTTCGGGGTGCACGACTTCGGGTACCGCGATCCTGGGTGGATCGTTGTTGATGACCCGAGCAGATGCGCTAGGAAGCTCGAGCCTAACAGGCTTACCCGGTTCAGCGGGATGTGGGCTCGCCAACAAATGAGCACTTTCTTCTGCTAACGGCTCTCTAAGCGAATTGGCAACTGGCAGCGGCACAGCACTTTCTATGGACTCGATTGTGGTCGTTGGTCTAGTGGCAGGCGGAACACTAGCCATCCCCGGAAGCGCAGCCGCCGTTTCTAACTTGTGGCGTAACTCTCCGGTGAAGTCCGCACCTTCCGTGCCGGAAATTTCGATGTTGTTCAGCAGTATTTTTACTGCGTCCAAGGTCTCAAGGATGAGCGACACCAGGTCCGACGTCAGCAAACGCTCATGCTCGCGGACCTGACTGAGGATATTCTCGGCGAGATGAGTCACAGACCCAAGAATGTCATATCCAAAGAAACCGCAAGTACCCTTGATTGTGTGGATGGCCCGAAAGGCACTAGATATCAGCTCTGGGTCATCTGGAGTATCTTCAAGTGCCAGGATGTCTCGATCAAGGACAGCAACATACTCATTGCCCTCAATCAGAAACTCACGAACTTCAAGATCCAGATTCATCATAAGCTCTCAATACCTCTGGCTAGGCCAATTCACCTCAAATGCACGGTCAATTGTCTTGTTCATCACGTCGCGACTATTATGCGGAAGCGATACTGTTTATCTTATAGATCGCGTCACCACTTCTGTTGATACGTCTCAAGTTGCATCGATAGGCACAAAGGAGCCATCTGGTTCAGAAAAGTGTCCAGAACTATCAGTAGTATTAGATTTCGATGAGAAATCTAATCCACAACAGCAGTTCCATTCTGAATACGATACTTATGCTCGAGCTTGGATCTCTAGAAGTAGCGGACCCGAAGGAAGAGCGTCTTAAGTCAATCCGAAAACGCCATGAAGGTCGCCGCAAACAGTTGGAAACTCTGATCGACCACAACCGGTCGGTGTCAAAAGTGACTTTCGCTCAGAACACACTTGACAAGGTCAGCTGAAGTACAACTCTCGACACCTTACGGTCCAGATGTGCAACGAATAAGGTCTTCTGGGGCTCCGCGAAGATCCTTTAGGGCATTGAGTGCTGGGGCAATAGCTGCTTGACTATAGATAGCCGAGCAACGACCAAGCATGCGCTTCTCCCCGGCGAGTCTTGGCGGTCTACTCGGAAACGGACCTGATGATGAGCGCAGCCTATCCTTACGCAGCACCTAAACCCCTTGATGAAGTAGCGCGTCTGGCGGCTCTCCGAAGCTATTGCGTCCTCGACACTCCCGCCGATCTAATCCTGGATCAACTTACGTCGTTGGCAGCCGTGCATTTTGGTGCGCCCATTGTCCTGATATCTCTGGTGGATGAACATCGACAGTTCTTCAAATCAAAGACTGGCATGTCGGCGTCATCCGGCGATCGCGACACTTCGTTCTGCGCCCACTGCGTTTTTGAGGGCAAAACGATGGTGGTTCCAAACGCTATCGAAGATGTGCGATTTAAAACTAACCCGATGGTCACAGGTGACCCTTCGATTCGCTTTTATGCGGGTGCACCACTAATCACCAAAGATGGTTATAGGTTAGGAACATTCTGCGTTATAGACTGCAAACCCCGGTCTGTATTTGGCCCGGAGGCCATCGCGAGCTTGGAGCGCTTTGCGGCAATCGCTTCGGAGTTCATCGAACAACGCCTTCTGCCGCAGGCTCTGGAACAGGCTGCGCGGAAAAACATGGAACTGGAGAAGCGAGCTCAGGAGGAGAGCGCCGCCAACCAGGCGAAGTCAGATTTCCTCAGCAACATCAGCCACGAGATCCGTACTCCCATGAACGGTGTACTGGGGATGATCCAGCTCCTGATGGGTACTTGCCTGGACCAGGAGCAGTACCACTATGCGGAGGTCGCGCAAAGTAGCGGCCGCGCGCTGCTCACCTTGATTGACGATGTCTTAGACCTTTCGAAGATCGAGGCCGGCAAGATGAGCGTCGAGAGCCTGGATTTTGACTTATCCAAGACCCTTCACGATGTCGCGGAAATCTGGCGTTTGCAGGCACAGGTGAAAGGTTTAACGTTCTTGCTTCAAACGTCCCCTGAGATGCCTCGGAACCTGCGCGGCGATCCGGGACGCCTGCGGCAGGTACTTAACAACTTGATCTCCAACGCGATTAAGTTCACCGAGCAAGGCTTCGTCAAAGTAAGCGTCGAACCAGACGGAGCGGACGAGGCGGGTGCTAGGCTTCGCTTCAGCGTAGAAGATACGGGCATTGGTGTCAGCGACGAACAAGCGAAGGCGCTGTTTCAGTCATTTACGCAGGCAGATCCTTCCACGACACGCAAGTACGGCGGAACTGGCTTAGGGCTGTTTATCTGCAAGCGCTTAGTACAGTTGATGGGTGGCTCGATCGGAATAATCAGCGAAGTTTCCTTAGGTACCACTTTCCACTTCACTTTGGTCTTTGAGCGCCAACTCGAGACAAAGGAGACTGGGCTCGCATCATCACCGAAAATAACGGAACTCGACGCCAGGCCGGGGCAGCACCGTGGCGCGCAGGGCGTCGAACCCGGTGCTCCCAGATCCACGGCGAAATATTTGCCAGCATGCCCGCCCAAACGCATCCTCGTTGCCGAGGACAACGTGACGAATCAGATTGTGATTCGTGCGCAGTTGCGGAAGCTCGGTTATGAGGCGGAGATCGTGGCAAACGGAAAGGAGGTGCTGCAAGCCTTCGAGCAAGGATGCTTTGACCTTATTCTGATGGATTGCGAAATGCCCGTCATGGATGGCTATGAGGCAACACGGCGCCTACGTGCATTCGGGCACAAGGATCTACCAATTATTGCGGTAACGGCGCACGCCATGCAGTCCAATCGGCAAGCTTGTCTGGAGGCTGGGATGGATTATTGCCTCACCAAACCACTGGAAATGGAAAGGCTTGCCCGAGTGTTGAGTACCTGGTGCGATAAGTTGGAGCAGAAGGCCGTCACGGTTGCAAGGAACGTGCACGTGAAAAGCCAGTCAACGCCCGATGCTGAAGTCTTCAATGCGACGCTCCTGTTAGAACGTCTGATGGGTGATCTCAACCTAGCCTCGATCGTTCTCGAGGGCTTTCTGGACGATTGTCCAAAGCAACTTGCGCTATTGCAGAGTCGAATCGAACAGACTGACAGGGCCGGCATACGCTTACATGCTCACTCCTTAAAGGGTGCGGCTGCCGCAGTATCGGCCAGCTGCCTCACCAGCATCGCAAGAGAGCTGGAGTTCTCTCCTTATGATGAAGGTCGCTGGCAACCGCTGTTGCGTCAGGCAGAAGACGCGTTCGAAGAATTCAAATCGAACCGGACGGTCCGTTCGCTTGCTGGGGGAACGCGGAACGGCTCATCTTGAACTAATGTTCAACTTGGGCGTCCGTCTATGTAGCGACGTCTGCGCCCCACGTCACCTCTATCTACGGTCATCAAAAAAGCGCATAACCGGTGAGGGAAGGTCGCCTTCTATGCGTCACTTATGCGACCTCTCATTCTTTCGGCGCCGCCTCGTTGTCGTATCCGGCAACAACGCAGCCGTCATCCCAACGCATGGTCTGAAACTGCCATTGAAGCCGCGGCGTGGGCATAACCGAGTCAAACTGCTGCAGCGCATCGCACATTCTGGCCAGCCGGACACCCGCTCGTGCCGTCCCTCCTGTCGTAACGACGGTGATGTCAAAAGAATACTGACCATCCTTCCGCTTCTTCCACGGCTTCAAAGATTCGACCGTCTCTGAATCCGTCCACGCAAGCGGCGATCGTGCAAGCTTCCCGATCAACGCTCGCATCTCGGTAGCCGTGATCCAGGTGTCCACTCCTTTTGCAGTTGATCCCGTTTCGAGGAACACACTATGCAACCTGGGATCGCTCGCACCCACAAGGAAAAAGTTCATTGGATCGCGCCAGTGGCTCTCCATGTCCCCGAACCAGAAGAAGCTCACCGCCGTTCTCCGGTCAACCGCAGAGCTCAACACGGCGCTTTGCCTGAAGCTCTGGCCCAGGCAAGCTGTAACCATGCTCAAGGAGAGGACTGGAATCCACCAGTGAAGTTTGGTCGCCACGCGCTGCAGGCGGGTCACCTAAAGCCTCCATCCATCGCCCACATACCTCCTCCGCGAGGAAGTGTCCGGCACTTCAAAAGACACCGCGGCGTTCAAGAATGTGCCCGATCAGCTTCAAAGCGCGCCTGTCCGGATCCGCTCCGCCGCCGCTGGAAACAGCGCCAAGGCCCGCCGTCCAATCGCCTGCGCTTCCCCTCGCCGCAACCCCCGATACGCCAGCAATGCCTCGATATTCGCGTCCATCGTTGCATCCGTCGTACACGGCACCCCACAATCCGACCCATAAACCAGCTGCTCCGCCCGCGTCATCGCCAGCGCCGCCCCCAGGGTCGTAGGGCAAGTCGCCGCGGTATCCAGGTACAGCCGCCGCAACTGCTGCCGCATCTCCACTGCTGTGATTCGCTCCGGATTCGGCACCCAATTCTCATTTCCCAACAAAAGCAGCCGACCCGACATTGCCGGCAACGCCCCGCCACAGTGCGACACCACAAACCGTATGTTCGGAAACCGCCGGAACACTCCCGCATACAGCATGTCCGCAAATGTTCTTGCCGTCTCGAACGCCACCTCCATCAACGCCACCGGCCGCCCCATTACCCCCGCCCCATACGCATCCGGATGCGCAAACACCACGGCGCGCCGCCGGTCCAGCTCCGCCCACAAAGGGTCCAAACGACGGTCGCTCAGATACACGTCGTTATAGCGGCAAGTCACCGCAAATCCGTCAGCATGTAAGTCCTCATATCCCCGTCGAACTTCCGCCAGCGCCGCTTCGACATCATCGGTCGGCAACGCCGCCAACAATCCAAACCGCCCCGGATGCTCTCGCACCAGCGACGCCCCATACTCATTCGACCCGCGCAGCGCCTCCAGCTTCTTCGGAATATTGCTCAGCATTTGCATCGCAATCCCCGTCCGGTCCATATAATCCAGCGTCGACGCCGGATCCCAACGCGGCGCCTCCGCCGTCTTCCAGCAAGCAGCCTTCATCGCCTCAAACCGCGCCTGCACCAGCTCCTCGGACTCCGGCGGGTAAAAATGCGCATGCACATCCACCCATCCCTCAACCAACATCCACCCTCCAAACACCGCAAGAACTCAGATGCCCGCACGTCGTTCACTTGCAATCTGCGCACAATCGCCATCCCATCCGCTACCCTTAAGCGATCACCCCGACGCGTCCCCAGAACTGAAGTCGCTCGCACCCCCGAGCGCCATTCACCGCCCCAAGTCGCAAGTACCAGGGCTAAAGCAACTGTTTCGAGAACTTTGGACGAAAGCACCCCCGAGGTTGGAGTACCCTACCCAGCTCACGACGAAGTAGAACCGCACCTCCATCACCCACCCGTCGCCAACCGCGCAAGCTTCGAGGCAGTCGGCACAAACCGCCGCAAACGTACGCTCCGGCACGCGAAGCTACCCTGCAGAACGGGAGCGCGGCATACTGAAAGTGTGCCTGTGAAACCGCTACCGCCCCAGGATCTCTCCGGGATTCTCACCCTCGCCCGCCCCAGCTTCGAAACACTCCGCAACGCCCGCCTCTTTCTCACCGGCGGCACCGGCTTCTTCGGTCACTGGCTGCTTGAATCCCTACTCCACGCCAACCGCGAACTCGCCCTGAACCTCCACGCCACCGTCCTCACCCGCAGCGCCGCCCGTTTCCACCTCTCCTCCCCCCACATCACTCTCGACCCCGCCATCACCCTCCTTGAGGGCGACATCCGCACCTTCCGCTACCCCCCCGAACCCCACACCCACATCCTCCACGCGGCCACCGACTCCGGCGGCCAGCAGTCCTCCCGCCCCGCCTATGAGCTTGCCGAAAGCATCCTCGACGGCACCCGTCACGTCCTCCACTTCGCCCGCCAGACCGGCGCCACCCGCCTGCTCTTCACCTCCACAGGCGCCGTGTACGGGCGCAGCACGACACTCCTCCACACCCCCGAAACCTACGCCGGTGCCCCCGACCCTCTGCAACTCGCCAGCTCCTACGACGAGGCCAAACGCATGGCCGAACACCTCTGCATCGCCTACGCCCACAACACATCCCTGCAACCCGTCATCGCCCGCTGCTTCGCCTTCGTCGGCCCTCACCTCCCGCTGGACGCCCACTTCGCTATCGGCAACTTCCTCAACGCCGCCCTGAAGAACGAATCCATCCACATCAAAGGCGACGGCACACCCCGCCGCTCCTGGCTTTACATGAGCGACCTCGCCGTTTGGCTCTGGACACTGCTGACCCAGGCTACCCCGAACCGCGCCTACAACGTTGGCTCCGACGAAGGCCACACCATCGCCCAAGCCGCCTATCTAACTGCCAACACCCTCCGCCCGGACGGCCTCGGCAGCTCCACTCTTCCCACCCGGATCGACGGGACCCCGAACCCCACCGCCCCCCTCAACAGCTACGTCCCCGCCATCGACCGCGCACGCACCGAGCTCGGCCTCCACGTCACCGTCCCCCTCCCGGAAGCTCTACGCCGCACCGCCCGCTGGCACGGCCTCCTGTAACCGCGCAAACAGAACCAGTCGCGACGTTAGCGGGACCTTCGCACCCTCTGCGAGGGCACCCTCCCGCCCCTACTTCCCGGCCCCCACCTCTTCCAACACATTCAATCCCGCCTTCGCGTTCCCTACGAAATCCGTAATCACCTTCGCGATGAAATCCAACATCTCCGTCGTCAACCCCGGAAATGTTCCAATCCAGAAGCTCTGATTCATCACAAAATCTGTATTGGTCATTTCACCGACAACCCGGTACTCCCATCCCTCGTACGCCGGTTGCCGCAGCAGGTTACCTGCAAAGATCAACCGCGTCCCAATCTTGTTTGCCTCCAACGCCCGCGTCAACTGATCCCGCTTGAACGGCGCATCCTCACGCACGCTCAACGGAAATCCAAACCAGCTCGGATCCGAGCCCGGCGTAGCTTCCGGAAGCATCAAGACATCCGCCAGGGGCTCCAACTTCGCCCGCAAGTACTTGAAGTTTTCCTTCCGCCGTTCCACAAACAAGGGCAATTTCTCAATCTGACTCACCCCCAGCGCCGCCTGCATGTCCGTCGCTTTCAGGTTGTAGCCCACATGCGAGTACGTGTACTTGTGGTCATAGCCGCAGGGCAGCGTCCCCAACTGCCAGTCAAATCGCTTCCCGCAGGTGTTGTCCACACCCGGCTCACACCAGCAATCCCGACCCCAATCCCGGAAGCTCTCAATCAAAACCTTCAACGCCGGCTTATCCGTCAACACCGCCCCACCCTCACCCATCGTGATGTGGTGCGCCGGGTAAAAACTCACCGTGGCAATGTCCCCAAACGTCCCGACCTTCTGCCCCTTCCACGTCGACCCCAACGCATCGCACGTATCCTCGATCAGCCACAGGTTGTACTTCTTGCAGAACGCCTGGACTGCCTCTACATCGAAAACATTGCCCAGAGTATGCGCAATCATCACCGCCCTGGTCTTCTCGCTGCGCGCCTCCTCCAGCTTTGTCACATCGATCTCATAGCTGGGCAACGTCACATCGATGAACACCGGCACACACCGGTTCTGCAGAATCGGGTTCACTGTCGTTGGGAACCCCGCCCCTACAGTGATGACCTCATCTCCCGGCTTGATCTGCCGGTCCCCCAGTTTCGGCGACGTCAGCGCACTAAACGCCACCAGGTTCGCCGACGACCCCGAATTCACCAGGCTCGCCGAACGCACCCCCACAAAACGCGCTAGCTTCTTCTCGAATTCCTTTGCCCAACGTCCCGTGGTAAACCAGGCATCCAGCGCCGACTCCACTACCGCCCCGATATCGTTGGCATCGATCACCTTGCCCGAAACCGGAACCGCCGACTCCCCCGGCACAAAGGCTTTGGCTGGAAACTGCTCCGCGTGAAATTCGTGGACAAGGGACAGGATCTGTTGGCGGAGCTCTTCGGAACGTTGACTCATAAGTACCTACAGAATACCAAAGCAGAACCCTTCACTGCGCTACCATGGACACAAAAGAACCTCGTTCGCCGTCCGCATATTCATCTGGCAGCGACCGCACTCAAGGACACCCGGAAGCACATGAAAGCAGTCATTCTCGCCGGCGGCCTCGGCACACGCATCTCCGAAGAAACCACCCTCCGTCCCAAGCCCATGGTCGAAATCGGCGGCCGCCCCATCCTCTGGCACATCCTCAAGATCTACTCGCAGCACGGCATCAACGACTTCATCATCTGCTGCGGCTACAAGGGCTACATCATCA
>CAZZWG010000047.1:0-2820 GCA_964657685.1 Verrucomicrobia bacterium Tous-C9LFEB
CTGCGGTGGGCTCCGGGGCTGTGGCCGCGGGGGCGTTCGGGGTGGGGGTGATGACGGGGGCGGTGTTGGGGCGGTCGACGGCGCCGGAGGAGACTACGGGGGCGGGGCGGCTGGCGGGTGTGTCGGATTTATTGGAGGAGAAGAAATGCCAGCCGAGGAAGAGGACGAGGAGGGCGCCGGCGGCTACGAGGGCCCAGAGCGCTTTGGAGAGGGTGTGGGTGGGCTCGGCGGGTTCCGGGGTGAAGCGGGTGCGGAGGGGGATGGTGTTTTCGGCAGGATTGGGCTCGTTGAAGCGGTCTTGTTCGGATCCGAGAGGTGAAACAGTGAGATTTGAGGTGAGGTTAGAGGCTGGGGTGGCCTGGCGGACGCCGGGAGGGACGAGAGGGCGTTGGGCGGTTGCCGGGGAAGTGGAGGCTGGGGTTGTGGGCTGGTGTTGGGGCGGAAGAGCAACATCTGACGCAACGGGCGCGGAGGTTACGCCAAGGGGCGCGACGGCGTTTCGGGCGGAGTTGGGGTCTTTCGCAACGGGGCTGGGATTGACGCCGAGCTGGGCGGCGAGTTGGTCGAGGGTGGCGGAGCCGTCGAGGGCGCGGGGGATGAGGCGGTTGAAAGGTGTGGCGAGATTGTTGTGGGCGGGGGACCAGTCGGTTTCGAGGGTGAGGCAGCGGAGAAGGAGGGCGCCGAAGTCGTGGATGTCTTTGCGGCGGAGGTCGGCGCAGGTGGCTTCGGTGGAGAATTCTCCGTCGGGGAGGCATTCACGGACGCAGTCGGAGCGGAGTTTTACGGTTTCGCCGACGGCGAGGACGTTGCGGGGCTCGATGTTTTCGTGGATGAGATCGCGGGCGTGGAGGGCCTGGAGGGCGGCGAGGACGGCTTTGGCGACCTGGAGGGTTTCGGCGGTGGTGAGGGGGCGTTCGTGGAGGACGTCGCCGAGGTTGGCGTCGTCGGGCTCCATGAGGGCGTAGGTGAGGGCGACGCCTTCGAAGGTGGTTTGGCCGATTTGTTCGATTTCGATGAGGTTGTCCTGGTGGACCTCGGAGACGTGGCGCCAGCGGTTGAGGAGTTCGGCTTCGTCGAAGTGGGCTTCGGTGAGGCGGATGACGGCGGGGTGGCCGTCTTTGTCGGCGGTGGCGAAGAAGCCGTTGCGGCCTTCGGAGCGGAGGAGTTTGCCGAGGGTGTAGTGCTCGGCGATGGTGCGGCCTTCGTATTCGGTCCAGAGATGCATGGGTGTGCTCCGTTCTTTCGAGTTTGGGGAGGTCCAGGGAGGCGGCGGGCGCTTCCGGTGCGTGGACACGAAAGGCTCGGAGGGAGTTCCTCCTGGGCGGAGGCAGGTTTGCCTGTTTCTATTGTGAACGAAGTGGGGTGGGAATTTCAGGGAGGGGCGGGGAGGGGTGGAAAAGTGGGGTGGGGGTATCTGGGGAGGTAACTGTGCTGGCAGAACTGCGAACGCTGTGTTCGCGGAGTTCGCGGGGGGAACGCGGCGTGATTTTCATTTCTACGGTGACGCGGCGTACGTTGCGTACTCTGCGTTTGCAGTGGGACGGAAGGGAGAGTGGATCAGCCTGATCCCGTGTGAGAACCTTGAAGGATGAGCTTGGATAACGGCAAATTCGTGGGAACGCCGAAGAAGGCGACGACGCATGTGAATCAGAACGAAGCGCTGATTTTTGAGAAGAGTTCGCCGGGGAAGAAGGCGTACCGGCTGGCGGAGCTGGATGTGCCTGCGGTGGATGCGGCTTCCCTGCTCGGCGAGGCTGTGCGGACGGATGGTTTAGGGGTGATGCCGGAGTTGAGTGAGATTGAGATTATTCGGCACTTTACGCGGCTTTCTACGTGGAATTATGCGATTGACCTGGGGATGTATCCGCTGGGGTCGTGCACGATGAAGTACAACCCGCGGATTAATGAGGCCGTGGCGCGGCTGGAGGGATTGGCGGAGGCGCATCCTTACCAGCCGGAGCGTTTGAGCCAGGGCGCGCTGGGGTTGATGAAGCTGCTGAGTGAGTGCCTGATTGAGATTACGGGCATGGATGCGATTACGCTGCAGCCGGCGGCGGGCGCGCATGGGGAGTTTACGGGGATTCTGTTGACGCGGGCGTATCACCAGGCGCAGGGAAATCCGCGCAAGAAGGTGATTGTGCCGGACTCGGCGCATGGGACGAACCCGGCGACGGCGGCGATCTGCGGGTACCAGGTCAGCAATTTGAAGTCGAATGAGCTGGGGATGGTGGACCTGGCGGCGCTGGAGAAGCTGGTGGATGAGGATACGGCGGCGTTGATGCTGACGAATCCTTCGACGATTGGGGTGTTTGAGTCGGACATCCATAAGATCTCGGACATTTTGCATGCGAAGGGCGCGCTGTTGTATATGGATGGCGCGAATATGAACGCGTTGGTGGGGAAGACGCGGCCGGGGGACTTTGGGGTCGATGTGATGCATTTGAATTTGCATAAGACGTTTTCTACGCCGCATGGGGGTGGGGGTCCGGGGTCGGGGCCGGTGGCTTGCAAGAAGATTCTGGAGCCGTTTTTGCCTACGCCGGTGCTGGTTTCGCGGGGGGATGGTTCGCTGGGCTTCAACTTTGACCGGCCGCAGACGGTGGGGCGGGTGAAGGCCTGGTACGGGAATTATGGGATGTTTATCCGGGCTTTGGCGTACATCCTGGCGAATGGGCCGGATGGGTTGCGGCAGACGACGGAAGATGCTGTGTTGAATGCGAATTATCTGCGGGCGCGGCTGGATGGGACCTTTGAGCGGCCGTATAAGACGCAGTCGATGCATGAGGTGGTGTTTTCTGACCGGTTGCAGGCGAAGAACGG
>CAZZWG010000047.1:2920-11953 GCA_964657685.1 Verrucomicrobia bacterium Tous-C9LFEB
CCTGTGGCGAAGGAAGAGGTGCAGGTGGATACGGCGGCGAAGGAGTGGTAGTGGCTTCGGGTGAATGAGGCTGAGCTGAATGGACTGGCCAGAGCCACTCTGGATGCGGCCTTCCGTGTCCACACGGAGCTAGGGCCTGGGTTGTTGGAGAGTGCCTACCAGGCCTGCTTAGTTTATGAGTTGCACAAGGCTGGGCTTGAAGTGGCGACTGAAGTGGCTGTGCCGGTCGTGTACGACGGGGTCCAGTTAACGGATGTGGGGTATCGGATAGACGTGCTGGTAGCCCGGGAGCTTGTAGTTGAGGTGAAGTCGATTGAGGTGGTGGCTCCCGTTCACCTATCGCAGCTTGTGTCCTACTTGAAGCTTTCTAACCGGCGACTCGGGTTGTTATTGAACTTCAACGTTGATCGGCTCCGGGATGGTATCTACCGGCGCGTGAATGGGCTTTAAGGCGGGGCAAAGAGGAAAACATCTGACGCAAAGGGCGCAAAGGCTTCGCAAAGGTGCGCGACGGGAGTCGTGGCGGTCCTTAGCGTGACCTTTGCGGCCTTTGCGTCAGATGTTGATGTTCGACCTATTGGGCGGCTTTGACTTCTACGTACTCGTCGGTCTTCTCCCAGCGGATGTGGAGTTGGGTGCTGGTGGGGGTGGAGTGTTCGAAGGAGATGCTCATGACTTCCTGGGCTGTGGGGAGAGCGCGGGATTGCAGGGGGGTGCGGCCGAGGTCCTGGGCTGGGTGGTAGACGGTGCCCCATTGGCCGGTTTCTTTGTTGATGATGAGTTGCCAGGGGGTGCCGGGGGCGGCGGGGAGGGTGTAGAGGGTGTATTTGCCGGCGGGGACGCGCAGGGTGCCGATGGTGAGGTCGGTGGCGGTGACGAAGCTGGTGGCGGGGTTGGCGCCGGTGCGCCAGGGTTTGCCGTAGGGGACGACGTCGCCCATGATGGTGCGGCAGCGGACGGAGGGGGCGTTGTAGTGAATGGTGACGGCTTTGCCGGCGAGCTGGGTTTCGGCCTGGGCTGGGGGTGAGGCGAGCGGCCCGCCGTTGGGGGATTGGCCGTGGTCCATGACGGGGGCGGTTGGACAGGGGCCGGATGCGCTTTGGGCGTGGGCGGCGGGGAGGCTGGTGAGGGTGAAGGCGAGGGCGGCGGCGAGTTTTGAGAGGCTAAGAAGGGTGCGAGGCATGGCTGCCCCATGGTAGCCTAAAGGTGTTCCCTTCCCCTGTGAGGGCGCCCGTAGCTCAGCTGGATAGAGCAACAGCCTCCGAAGCTGTAGGTCAGACGTTCGAATCGTCTCGGGCGCACCATTTGCGAAAATTCAAGTGTAGAGAGACAGCTTGCGGCGGGTCTATGCCTCGTGCGTCCGCTCGTGGTTCCCCGGCACCATCCAAAGGCGGCGGAGCACGAGGGCGACTGCGGCGAGGAGCTCCGCGCATTGCAGCGTGGCGGCTGCCAGCGTGTGCTGGGTCGAAAGTGCGAGGGTGGGCAGGATGTTTTCAAAGACGGGGCTTGCCAGGCAGAGGCTTACGACCAGAAGAAGAACGAAGAGCACGGGGTGAAGGCGGTTGGTGAGGGCTTCCTGCCAGAGGAAGGCGAAAGCGACGAACGCCGTGGCGTAGGCGTGGAACCAGGAGACCGGGGAAAGGAGGGGGGCGAGCAGGCTTAGAAGGGCAAGGACAACCAGGCGGTTGCGCAGGGAAGGGCGGGTGCCCTGGCGGGCGATGAGGAAAAGGGCAAGGGCGAAGACGATCGCGGCGATGATCTTGCCGGCATGAATGGCGCTCGGGGTGAGGGTGGCTGGATAGGGTGCGATGGTGCCTGCGGTCACTGCGGTCCAGAGGCGGGCGACGGCGATGCTGAGGGAGTAGTTGCTGTAGTCCGGCGTGGGGGCGGACATGGCGGGGAGAACGCGGGTGAAGTAGCTGAGAACGACCGGTGGGGAGTTGACCGCGAGGCAGAAGGCGGCCATAAGGAAAGCGGTGCTCAGGAAGCCGCTGATCACGCGCCAGTTGCGCCAGAGAAGGAAGGGGAGAAGCACGAGGACGGGGGTGAGTTTAAGGGCAGCCGCGAGGGCGAAGACGGCGCCGGCGGCGATGGGGTAGCCGGAGCGGTAGAGGAGCAGACCGGCGGCCCAGAGCAGAAGGAGGGTCACGGTGATCTGGCCGAGAGTGAGGGCCAGGAGAGCGGGTGTGAAGGCAAGGACCGCAAGGAGCAGAAGGACAGTGCAGGGACTGCGTAGCGGGAGGTTGAGGAGACGGGCGATCAGGAGGGCGGTGAGGAGGAGAAAGGCGAGGTTGAGGGCGAGCCAGAGATGGGCGGCGCGGGGCAGCCGTGTCGCGGTGAAAGGGGCGGCCAGGTCGGCGAGCAGGGGTGGATACACATAGAGACCGACACCGGGGAGACCGTTGCGGAGGGCCGCGCGGCCGATGGGCAGGCCGGTGGTGGCCCAGACCTTCTGTGGGTTGGTGCCGGTGTCGGCTCCGGTGTAGATTTGCGCGGCGCGATCGGAGCGGACGAGGTCGCCGGCGCAGTAGTAGACGTTGAAGTCTACGGTGTTGATGTAAGGGAGGGGGTGGCGCAGGCGGGGGGCCAGGCAGAGGAGCAGGAGGAGGGTGAGGGCTATGGTTGCGGCGCGCTTCAGGGAGGGTCCTTGCGGGTTCGAGATGATGGGGGACGGGCACTTTCCGCGGCCCGTCTACTCGTGTAGATGCCAATCGTGCTCAGCTCCACCCACCCTTTACTCGTTCACTCTGAAATCAATTCGCAGTTCCAGGTGAGGTCCATGGAAGGCTTCCGGAAGTTGTGGAAAGGTACCCACTCTGGTGATGGCTCCCCAGGCGGCCCTGTTCAGGGGATCACTATGGGTGCTGCCGTCGAGATGCATCGAGGCGACCTGGCCGTCCGGATTGATGGTGAAACGGATCAGGGTCTCACCGGCTAGTTTCTGTGGAGGGTGAGCATCTTCCGGAAGAACGCGCAGCCACTCCGCGTAGATCATCTTGAGAATTTTGTGGAGGTAGGGATTGAAATCTACGCCCTGTGTATCCGAGAGGATCTCTGTACCATCGATTCCCTGAGGTTCGGGGACTACGTTCCGGGGACTCGCTTGAGGGCCTTGCGTGATTGCGGGTGCCTGGGCTCCTGAACAGCTGCCCCACAAGAACAGCGCGCACACCAAAGCCCGGCTCAGGCGAGAGACCCGAGCGCCTTGCCACGCGAATCGACTCGTTTTCATGTAGGGAACCCCCCGCAATTCGTAGCTGAATGACGGAAACATGGTAGCGCAGAGGCTAGCCCCAGGCGTCCACCGTGACCACTTGGATGTTTTCGGCCTGGGCGCGGTGAAGTAAGGCGTCGGTGGCGCGAACGGTGTCGGTGCGGTCGTAGTTTTGTTGCTGGTCGAAGCCGTCGTGGAGGAGGATGTTGACGCCGCGATGGCGGGCACGGGCGCGGGTGAGGCCGGGTTCGATGTGGGCGAGGATGCCGGGCACGCCGATGGGTTCCCAGTCATTGCCCTGGGTGTTCCATTGGACGGGCGTGAGGTTCTGGGTGCGCAGATAGCGGAGGATGCCGGGGCGGCGGGCGCCGTAGGGTGCGCGGAAGTAGCGGATGGGGGCGCCGAGGGTGTCTTCGAGGAGGTGGGTGCAGCCGGTGATCTCCCCGGCGACGAAGCTCATGGGCTTGGTGGCGAGGAAGGGGTGCGACATCGTGTGATTGCCGATGAGGTGGCCGGCGGCGTGGACGCGGCGGACGAGTTCGGGCTGCTCCCGGATGAATTTGCCGACCATGAAGAAGGTGGCGTGGGCGTTGTGGCGGGCGAGGACGTCGAGCAGCTCGGGGGTGGAGCGGGGGTTGGGGCCGTCATCGTAGGTGAGCGCCCACTGGTTGGGGTCGGGGCCGCTGACGAGGGTGGGGCCGAAGAGTTGGGACTCGGGCTGGAGGCCGGAGTGCAGGAGTTTGTAGGCGGCGGCGGTGGCGGCGAGGGTGAGGAGGCCGGAGGTGGCAAGGCGGCGGAGGGGTGTGGTCATGTGTGCTCTAGCCGGCCTTTTGGGAGTGGAGGAGGGCGAGGACTTCTTCGGCGTGACCCTGCGGTTTTACGTTGGCGAAGGTGTGGAGCAGGCGGCCGTCGGAGCCGATGAGGTAGGTGGTGCGTTCGACGCCGGTGACGGGTTTGCCGTACATGGTTTTCTGCTTGAGGAGGTCGAAGCGCTTGATGATTTCCTGGTCTGCGTCCGCGAGGAGGGTATAGGGGAGGTCGTACTTGGTTTTGAATTTGGCGAGGGCTTTGGGGTTGTCGCGGGAGATGCCGAGGACGACGGCGCCGGCGGCTTCGAGTTGGGCGAACTGATCGCGGAAGCCGCAGGCTTCGACCGTGCAGCCGGGGGTGTCGGCCTTTGGGTAGAAGAAGAGGATGACGGGCTTGCCGAGGAAGTTGGAGAGGGTGACGGGGAGGTTGTCCTGGTCGGGAAGGGTGAAGTCTTCGACGGCGTCGCCGATTTGCGGTGCGGGCATGGTGGTGTGGGCTCCGAGGTTTAGGATAGCGCCCCCGGGGAAGAAGGGCGCTCACGCAAAGGGCGCCAAGGTTGCGCGAAGGGCGCTACGGCTTTGGGTCCTGTGTGATGGCCTGCTCGCCGACGAGGGTGTTGATCCTGCCGAATGGAGTGAAGACGGTGGATGGGGGAGCGATAGGTTGTGCTGTGATGGAGTCGTGATGAGCCGAGTGCGATTTTGGGGGTTCTATGCGGCGGCGTGGGTGCCCTACGCGCTGAGCTATTACGTGCTTTTCCGGTTGATGCCGTTCGCTACCCATCCGGTGCGCGAGACGATCTATAACATTCTGCCGGCAGCTGCGTTGGGGGCGTTGATTGTGCCGTGGGCGAGAGTGTTCTCGTGGCGGTGGCATCGGGCATGGTGGTTCTACCCGGCACAACTGGGGTCGGCGGTGGTGTATTCCCTGCTCTGGTATGGCGGGGTGCTGCTGGTGAGCAGTGTGGGGCAGGCGCTGGTGACGCATCGGTTTACGGTGGGATATTTCAGCTCGTATGCGATGCAGTGGCAGTTCTTCAGTGGGCTGATGATCTATGGCGATGTGGCGGGGGTGATGTATGTGTCCGAGGTGAATGCGCGGCTGCGGGCGGAGGAGCGGCGGCGGGAGCGGGCGGAGATGCTGGGGGTGCGGTCTGAGTTATCGGCGCTGCGGGCTCAGCTGAATCCACATTTTCTGTTCAATACGTTGAACTCGATCATGGCGCTGGCGGGGCCGGAACAGCCGCGGACGATGCAGGCGATCGTGGAGCTGGCGGCGATGCTGCGCTACACGTTGAGCCAGGACGCGGAGGAGAGCGAGGGCGTGAGCCTGCGGCAGGAGCTTGCGTTTACCGAGCAGTATCTTGCGCTGGAGTCTCTGCGGCTGAGGGAACGGCTGCGGGTGGTGCGCGAGGTGAGCCCTGCGGCCCTGGGGTGCCGGTTGCCCCCGCTGACGCTGCAGCCGCTGGTGGAGAACGCGATCCGGCATGGGATCTCGCCGCGGGCGGGTGGGGGCACGCTGACGCTGCGGGCGAGCGTGGAGGATGGGGCGTTGCGGCTGGAGGTGGAGGATGATGGGGCGGGTGGAGAGCTTGTGAATTTCGAGGAAGCCGAAGGGCTGGGGCTGAGGACGGTGCGGCAGCGGCTTGCGCTGTTCAGCAGCGGTGAGGTGCGGTTTGCAATCGAGGCGGCGCCGGGAAGTGGATGCCGGATCTCCTTTTGTCTTCCGCAGGAGCTTCGCTTGGCAATGCGAGATTCAGAGGAGGCGGCGGGAGTGTTGGTGCTTTGATACGGACGGTGATTGTGGAAGATGAGCCGCTGGCGCGTGATCTGCTGCGGTCGTATGTGGCGCTGCATGAGGATCTGGAACTGGTGGGTGAGGCCGGGGATGGGCGGGAGGGTCTGGCGCTGGTGGACGATCTGGCGCCGGACCTTTTGCTGCTGGATTATCAACTGCCGGAGATGTCAGGCGTGGAGTTGGCGCGGAGGATGCGGAGCGAGGCGGCGATTGTATATATCACGGCGCACGATGCGCATGCGATGGCGGCATTTGAGCTGGGAGCTTTCGATTACCTGTTGAAGCCTGTGCTGCCGGAGCGGTTTGCCGTGGCGATCGGGAGGGTGCGCGAGCGGCGGATGGCGGGAGGTTCCGCGGAGCCGATCGGGAGCCGGATGGAGGGGGTTCTGCAGCCGGGGTATCTTCAGCACTTCTTTGTGCGGCACCTGGGCAGGCTGGTGGCGGTGCGGGTGGAGGACATCGTGCGCCTGGAGGCCGATGACGACTACACGGCGGTGTATGCGGGGGGAAGACGCCTGTTGGTGCATGTAGCCCTGCGCGCGATGGCGGCGCGGCTGGATCCGGGTGTATTCGTGCGGGTGCATCGCTGCGACATTGTGAACCTGGCGCATGTGCGGTCGGGGGATCCGCGGGGGCGGCGGGTGGTGCTGCGGATGTCGGATGGGTCGGAGGTGGCGAGCAGCCGGGCGGGAGTGCAGGCGTTGCAGGCGCTTCGGCTCTGAGTCAATTTGGCTCCCCCGCGCGTCTGTTGAAGGTGAGTTGACGACCAACGTGCCGGGGGTTTGCTCCTTCCTGCAAGGTAGGGAGAGAATGGCGTTGCACCAGCTTGCAGAGGAGACCATGGCAGAAGACTTAGGTGAACCGAAGGACAGGGACGTGGAGGAAGCCAAGCCTCAAAGTGGCGTAAGCCGGCGCTCGTTTCTTTCCGGGCTGGGCGCTGCAGGTGTGGCCGTGGCCGTACCGCCGGCTGTGAGTGCGGCGCAGAGCGTGGCGAACGCGGTTCCGGCGGCTGCCCCTGCGACCCAGGCCTCTTCCGGCGTGGTTTCGTTGACGCTGAAGGTGAACGGCAAGGATCGGCAGTTGACGATCGAGCCGCGCACGGCGCTGCTGGATGCATTGCGCGAGGATCTTGATCTGCCCGGCACGAAGAAGGGTTGCGATCATGGGCAGTGCGGAGCCTGTACCGTGCATGTGAATGGACGGCGGGTGCTCTCCTGCATGAGCTTTGCGGTGATGCACGGAGGGGATGAGATCACGACGATCGAGGGTCTCGGCACTCCCGAGAACATGCACCCGATGCAGGCCAGCTTTGTGGAGCATGATGCGTACCAGTGCGGGTATTGCACGTCCGGGCAGATTATGTCGGCGGTGGCTTTGCTGAAAGAGCCTGTTGGGCCGACGGATGCCGATGTGAAGAACAACATGTACGGGAATATCTGCCGGTGCGGCGCTTACCCGAACATTGTCGCTGCCGTTCAGGCTGTCCGCCAGCGCGCTTAGTACAGGCCCTTAGCCCTCCAGAGGATTTCGCATGCAAGCCTTCAGCTTTCTACAAGCAACGACCCCGCAGCAGGCTATCGCCGAAGGGGCCAAGACGCCTACGGCGCAACTGAATGCCACGACGCGCTTTGTCGCCGGTGGTACCAACCTCCTTGATTTGATGAAGCTGAACGTGGAGCGGCCTGACGCCGTTATCGATATCAACAGGCTTCCACTCGGCGGCATTGAAGAAGTTCCGGGCGGCGGCCTTCGACTTGGCGCGCTGAGCCGCAATAGTGACGTTGCGCATCACCCGGTGGTGCAGCGAGACTACGCGGTGCTTTCCGAGGCGCTTCTTGGGGGCGCTTCGCCGCAGATCCGCAACATGGCGACGACGGGCGGCAATCTCTTGCAGCGGACACGGTGCGTGTATTTCCGCGCGACGGAGCATCGTTGCAACAAGCGTGCACCTGGGTCAGGCTGCGATGCGCTGGATGGACATAACCGCATGCTGGCGATTCTTGGAACCAGTGAGCACTGCATTGCTACCAATCCGTCTGACCAGAATGTGGCGCTTGCGGCGCTGGAGGCGACTGTGCACATCTCCGGGCCGAAGGGTGAGCGGGCTGTGCCGATCGCGGAGTTCTACCTGCTGCCGGGCAAGACACCGCATGTTGAAACTGTGCTGCAGCCCGGCGATGTGATCACGGCGGTGACGCTTCCGGCGATAGCGCCCGGAACCAAGTCACACTACTTGAAGCTGCGGGATCGTGCGGCGTACGAGTTTGCGCTGGCGTCGGCGGCGGTGGTCGCGCAGACAGACAATGGCCGGCTTACACGGGTGCGTGTCGCGCTGGGCGGCGTAGGTACGGTTCCGTGGCGGTCGCATGAGGCCGAGCATGTTCTGGAGGGCAAGGCGGGAAGCCCGGAGTTGTTTCATCGCGCGGCGGTGGCTGCCCTGCGAGGGGCGCAACCGCGCAAGGAGAATGGCTACAAGATCGAGCTTGCGCAGCGCTGCCTGGCCCATGCGCTCGCCACGGTGACCGCGTAGGCCATGCGCTAGGTGTTCCGTTCGATTCACTGGATTCCTGGCAGGAATTGAATCTGCCACACAGACCGCAACAGCAAAGCCCCGTGGGGCAAGCCGGAGAGACCGATGCAGCAGCAGAATGGATCGAAGCCATCGAAAGAAGCACCCAAGCCGCCTTCCGCCATCATCGGCGCGGCGCAGCCTCGGATTGAGGGGCCGAACAAGACCACGGGCACGGCCCGGTACGCGGCTGACCATAACTTCCCGGGCCTGGTATACGCCTACCCTGTCACAGCGACGATTGCGCATGGCCGGATCACGTCACTGGATGCATCCCCTGCCGAGCGTATGCGCGGGGTGCGCCTGGTGCTTCGCCATGACAATATCGGCCCGCTGTTTCGTATGCCGGCAGGTGGGCGCGGTCGCCTCAGCGAGGCGCGGCCGCCGTTTGAAGATGAGGTAATCAGCTATTGGGGACAGTACGTCGCGCTGGTTGTGGCGGACACGTTTGAGCAGGCCCGCACGGCGGCTGCGGCAGTGAAGGTGAGCTACGCCGAGGAGAAGGTGAATGTGTCGCCGGTGCTCGACGACATAGAAGGCCAGCCACATGTTGAGAGCAAGCGGGGGGATACCGACGCGGCGTTTGCGTCAGCGCCGGTGCAGGTGGACGCGACGTATACGACACCCCCTGAGACCCACAATC
>CAZZWG010000047.1:12053-16989 GCA_964657685.1 Verrucomicrobia bacterium Tous-C9LFEB
TCAGCGCCGGTGCAGGTGGACGCGACGTATACGACACCCCCTGAGACCCACAATCCCATGGAGATGCACGCCACGGTGGCGGTATGGAGCGGCAGCAAGTTGACGCTGTATGAGAGCTCGCAGGGTGTGGTGAACCACCTGAACGTGATGGCGCAGGTGCTGGGGGTGCCCCGCGAGAACATCCAGGTGATCAGCCGCTATATCGGCTCGGGATTTGGGGGCAAGTTGTTTCCGTGGCCTCACTCGGCGCTGGCGGCTGCCGCCAGCCGTCAGCTGAATCGCCCAGTCAAGCTTGTTCTGTCGCGCCACATGATGTTCTACGACGTGGGCCATCGGCCGCGTACGCAGCAGCATATGCGGATTGGCGCCACGCCGGATGGCAAGCTGGTTTCGCTCGAGCAGCACTACCGCAATCACACGTCGCTGACGGACAACATCAAGGAGAACTGCGGCGAAGCGACGCCGTTTATTTACTCCACGCCGAACCTTACCGTGACGAGTGCGCTTACGAAGCGCACCGTGGGAACGCCTACGCCGATGCGCGGACCGGGGGCGGTTCCGGGGCTGTTTGCGGTTGAGTCCGCCATGGACGAGCTGGCAGTGAAGCTGAACATGGATCCTGTTGCGCTTCGGATCAAGAACGACACGTTGATCGACGAAAGCAACGGCAAGCCGTTCAGTTCACGCAACCTGAAGCAGTGTTTTCAGGTGGGCGCTGACAAGTTCGGATGGAGCCAGCGCAACCCGAAGGTGGGATCCATGCGCAAAGGCGATGTCATTCTCGGCTGGGGTATGGCGGCTGCGTCGTGGGGTGCGGGGCGCGGCGCATGCGAGGCGAACGTGCAGCTTCGCGATGATGGGACTGCCCGTGCGAGCTGCGCGACCCAGGACATCGGGACCGGCACCTACACCGTTTTCGCGCAGGTGGTGAGCGATAAAACCGGGATCCCTGTCGACCGGATCCAGGTGGTGCTGGGGGACAGTTCCCTGCCCCAGGGTCCGACCTCGGGCGGCTCAACAGCGACGGCGACAACGATCCCCGCGGTCGCCGATGCGGCGAACGGAGCGGTTCGCTCGATGCTCGCCGTGGCTGCCACGACCAAGGGTTCACCTTACATGGGAAGGAAGCCCGAAGAGCTTGCGATGAGCGAGGGGCGGATTCATACCAAGAGCGAAGCGGCGGCCGCCGGTGTGCCCTTTGAGCAGTTGCTCAAGATGGCAAGGGTGGGCTATGCCAATGGCGACGGCAAGACGGGCGGGCTTGGCAGCGATACGGATGCGGGCAAGTATTCCACGCACAGCTTTGGCGCGCAGTTTGCGGAGGTGGAGTGGAACCCGCGCATCGCGCAGTTGCGGGTCAGCCGTGTGCTCAGCGTGATCGATGGCGGCCGCATCATGAACATGCATACCGGGACGAATCAGGTCGCCGGAGCCGTGGTGATGGGTGTGGGCATGGCCATGCTGGAGCAGACAGTGTATGACCCGCGCTACGGCCATCCGATGAACGACAACTACGCTGACTACCTGGTCCCCACGAGTGCCGACACACCGCAGATCGATGTGCACTTCCTGGACATTCCTGACCCGCAGATGGGTGAGTATGGGGCGCGAGGCATTGGGGAGATTGGGCTTGCGGGGGTGGCGCCGGCGATCACTGCGGCGGTGTATCACGCGACGGGCGTGCGGGTACGGGAGCTGCCGGTGAGGATTGAGGATCTGTTGACCTCAAAGGTGCTGGTGTAGAGAGAAGGCTGGCAGACGAGGGCACGTTCCCGCAGACTCCGCCGTTGCACCGGGCCGATGTAGCTACAGGCTGGGCAACTCTTTACAATCACCCCATGCAACGACGGGACGTACTCAAGACCCTAGGCCTCGCTACTGCAGCACATCTCACCTCTTCCGGACTCCTTGGGCAGGATGCAGGCTCCCCCACTTCGCAGACCGTTGACGCTTTTTTCAACCAGGTGGGCTACCGTCCCGGTGATGCGAAGGTGGCTACGGTACGCGGCGCTGCCCCGGGTCAGGCTTCCTTCCGGCTTCGGCAGGCAGCCGACAACAAGGTCGTCTTCGAAGGCGCGTTGACCTCGCCGCAGAGCGACGCGCTCTCCGGCGACCTGGTGCAACAGGCGAGTTTTACAGCCTTTCGTCAGCCAGGCCGGTATCGCATCGAGTTCGGCGGGCAGGGAACGTTTCCGCTCACCATAGCCGACCACGCGTACGCCGATGCGCTGCGCACCACCATGCGCGGATACACGGGCCAGCGGTGTGGATGCGCGGTGGATCTTGGCAATGGCTATCAGCACCCTGCGTGCCACCTGAACGGAGCCTATGGTGCGAGTTCCGGTAAATCTGGCGGGCTGCCGAATCACGGAGGATGGCACGATGCCGGCGATTATGGCCGCTATATCGTTAACTCAGGCATCACCTGCGGGACGCTGTTGTGGGCATGGGAGCTGTATCCGCAGGCGCTTCGTGAGCTTCGGCTCGGCATCCCGAAACAGCATGGCCACCTGCCTGACTATCTGGAAGAAGTTCTGTGGAATCTGAACTGGATGCTGCAGTTGCAGGAGCCCGATGGCGGCGTCTTCCATAAACAGACCAGTGACAGGTTCTGCGCCTTCATTCTCCCGCAGGACGATCATCTTGTGAGCAACGTGATCGGTACCGGGGCTGCGCCGTACAAGAGCACTGCGGCTACCGCGGACCTGGCGGCGGTGATGGCCATTGCAGCCCGCGTCTACGAGCCTTATGACAAGCAGCTTGCCGCGCGTTTTCTGGCCGCCGCCCGCAGCGCGTGGACCTGGGCGATGGCCAACCCCAATGTGGTGTTCAAGAACCCGGAGGGTGTGCTGACGGGCGAGTACGGCGACAGCCATGTGAGTGACGAGCCGCTGTGGGCGTCTGCCGAACTGTGGCGCACGACCGGAGAGCCGCAATACGAGCAGGCGTTTCTGCACGGCCTTCCGCCGGGCGACGCGCTTACGATTAACCCTCCCTCCTTCGCCAGCGTCGGATCGATGGCTTGCTGGACCTACGCTCTGGCTGACCGTGCGGGCAATGCGCAGGTGAAGGCGCTCATCCGCCAGAAGACGCACGAGACCGCCGCGAGCCTGATCGAACGAAGCAAAGCCGGCGGCTATGCGACGACGCTGATTGCCAACGACTTCGTCTGGGGATCCAACAGCGTGACCGGGAACCAGTCTTTGCTGCTTGCCCTGGATTCTCATTTCCAGCCGAACGCCGAGGCGGCCGCCACCGCGCTGGCCAATGTGCACTACCTGCTGGGGCGCAACTGCTGGGGCATCTCCTGGGTGACCGGCGTGGGCGAGCGGCCGTTCATGCACCCACATCATCGTCCCAGCGCGGCGGACAACATTGTTGCTCCGTGGCCGGGGTTGCTCTCCGGCGGCCCCAACCGCCACCCTGCTGATCCGGCGGCGAAGAAGGTGCCGGCCGGTCCCCCGATGCGCATGTGGGTAGACGATACGGGAGCGTATTCGATGAACGAAATCGCGATTAACTGGAATGCGCCGCTGGTCTTTTTGCTGGCTTTTGCAAATACTTCTGGAAGTGTTGGCTAAAACAGGCAGCCGCTACCCTCGCTGGGACCATCGGACTAAAAGTCAGCCCTCTGGTATTCAGGCCGGCAACTCCATGCGCAAGATCGGGCCTGGAAGACCTTATCTCGTGGGGAACCGATGTTGTCGAATATGTGCGATCTGCAGCTCTGGGGTGGCCTGGAGTGCACCGTGAATCGCGTCGGCGATGAGTGGATGGACCAGATGGAGCGGTGCGGCCATTACCGCCGTTCCGCTGACTTCGAGGCTATCGCCGCGCTCGGCTTGAAAACTTTGCGCTATGGCCTGCATTGGGAACGTTTCTGCCGGAGCGGCACGCTTGACATCTTCGCAGAGCCACTGGAGGCGATGCAGCGCGTCGGGATCGAGCCGATCGCCGGCCTCGTCCACCACGGCAGTGGACCCCCCGGTACAGATCTGCTCGATCCGCTCTTCCCTGAGAAGCTGGCGGCGTATGCCGGTCGCGTTGCCGAGCGCTTTCCGCATCTTCACCGCTATACGCCGGTGAATGAGCCGCAAACCACGGCTCGCTTCAGCGCTCTTTACGGCCACTGGTACCCGCATCAGCGCGATTTTGCCGGGTACGCCCGTGCGCTCGTCAACCAGATCAGGGCCACCGTTCTCAGCATGCAAGCCATCCGTGCGGTTCGCCCGGACGCTCAGCTGATCACCACGGAAGACGGCGGCAAAACCTGGTCGACGCCCCCTCTTCGCGCGTTGTGTGAAGAGCGCGAACAGCGGCGCTGGCTAGGGCTGGATCTGCTGTGCGGCCGCGTGGACCGGGTCCATCCAATGTTCGCTTTCCTGCGCGTGCACGGCATTCCGGAACGCGAGATCCTCTGGTTTGCTGACAACCCTTGCCCACCCAGCGTGATCGGCATGAACTATTACCTGACCAGCGACCGGTTTCTGGATCACCAAACCTGGAACTATCCTGACTGGCTGGCCGGTGGCGATACGGGCGATGAACCGCTCGTCGATATCGAAGCCGTCCGGGTGCGCAAGGAGGGGATTGCCGGCGCAGGCCACATTTTGACGGAGGCCTGGAATCGCTACCGCATCCCCGTCGCCATGACCGAATGCCACCTCGGCGGGGGCTATGATGGCGATCCCGTGCGCTGGCTGAACGAGGTCTGGACACAGGCCCAGGCGGCTCGCAAACACGGCGTGGATGTAGCCGCGATCACGGTTTGGTCGCTCCTGGGTTCGTGGGACTGGTGCTCGCTGGTGACCTGTGACAACGGCGATTATGAGCCAGGAGTCTTTGACATCCGCACCGGCTCTCCCCTGCCCACGCCCCTTGCGGAAGCCGTCAGTCAACTGGCGCACGGCGAGGCTCTGCGCACCGAAGGCAAGGG
>CAZZWG010000048.1:0-16712 GCA_964657685.1 Verrucomicrobia bacterium Tous-C9LFEB
CCGGATGACCTCGGCGCCGAAGCTTTCGGTGCGCTCCAGAATGGCGCGGCCGTGCGCGGTTGCGAAAGCGGCAGGGGTAATAAAAACACGACGGGGACGCCAGAGTCTGGATTCAGCAGGGGATGCGAGAGAGGCCGGTAGAGGGCTCGGGTTGGCTTCGCGCAGCAGAGCTTCCTTTTGCTCGGCGGCGAGGTGGACTACGGGCGCGAGATCGGGTGAGGCGGTCGCCATACCTGTTGGATGTGGGTGGGAGTTTGACCGGGAGGCGAGATTTCGCACGGGTATTGCCTGGGCGCACAAGAGCCGCTTCCGCCATCACATGGAGTGGGAGAAAGAGGGTGCATGGAAATCAAGAGAGTGGGGACGCAAGCTTCAGGCAAAGGGCCTGCGGAATGGTTTACGGGAACGGTACGGGTCGATCCCTTGTTTCAGGCTCCCGACCCCGCGCTGGTTGCGGGTGCAAGCGTGACGTTTGAACCCGGCGCACGGACAGCCTGGCACACGCATCCACTGGGCCAGACACTGATTATCACAGCCGGCGTGGGCTGGGCGCAGCGAGAAGGTGGGCCGGTGGAGGAGCTTCATCCCGGCGACGTTGTCTGGTTTCCACCCTCCGAAAAGCACTGGCATGGGGCTACCCCGACGAATGCCATGTCGCACATCGCCATCCAGGAGCGGCAGGACGGCAAGGTGGTGGATTGGATGGAGCAGGTAAGCGACGAGCAGTATCGGAGATAGGGACCGGTCAGGGTGATAGAGGTTGACCGACGAAGCTCGCGCCGATGACTTCCCCGGTGGGGGAGAGGAGCGGATCGTAGGCTGCGAAAGAGGGTTTCCCCAGGACATAAACGACGCCTTCAAAGGGCTGCTTCTTCAACAACTCCCGGATGGCGCGGCCCTTCGGATTGAGGCGGGTACCGATGGCTCGCTGACCGTCAGGGCGGCGAACGCTGGTGGCCACCCGGGTGAAGGTATCCCCCTGCCGCACAAAGATGGTGGCGCGGCAGCCGGTACGCTCATCGAGCGCGTCGATCCACGGCGTGGAACGGTCGGCTGAAACAGCCCCGAGGAAGAGTGCCGGCAACTGCAGATCGCCGATTTGCGTTGTGCCCTTCACCGTGGGCGAGATGGAGGCAAACTTTGCCTGGAGATCCTTACGCGCCCTTTCCACCGCCGGCCGGCTGCGTGCGATCCGGGAGAGAAGGGGGCCGGCGCCGTGCTTGTCTCTCCCCGGGCCTGGCGCGTGACGAGGATGGGCCGCAGCCACGATCTGCTCCAGAAAGGCAGCACTTTCCGTGAGCCGTATGCTCATCTCGGCGGAAGCGTCCGCCTCCATCGTGCAGTCTTCCGCCATGCGGTCGATCTCGCGAACGGCTCCGGTGACCTTTTCGCCGGCGGCGAGTTGCCTGTCCGAGGCCGCCGCAACCTCCGACGACATGCGCTGCACCTCGTGGACGGCTCCACGGATCGTCTGAAACACCTGCTGGACCGCCGCGTTCTGCACGATGCTGTCCTGCGCCGCTCTTCGACCGATCTGCATTGCGGTCTCTGCCCGCAGGGCGCTCTGGCTCATGTGCTTGATGCGCTCACCCACCTCGTTGGTCGACTGGGTAGCGCGATCCGCGAGACCCCGAATCTCCTGCGCGATGACGTTGAAGCCGTCACCGTGTACGCCGGCGTGGGCGGCCTCAATGGCAGCATTCAGCGCGAGAAAGTTGGTTTGCCGCGCAATCTCATTGATGGTGTCGACGATGCGAGTGATCTCCTGCATGCTGTCGACGAACTCCCGCATCAGCCCCGCGCTATCGGCGACGGTATTCACCATCTCCTGCATGGCCAGCATGCTTTGCTCAATGGTGATATGGCCGGCGTCGGCCTGCTCCGCCATTGCTTCAGTGCGCTCGCACGTCTGGCGGCTGTTCAGGCTGCTCTGCCGGGCGGAGGCGTGGATCTCTTCTTCCATGTGCACCACGTCGAGCACACGCTGGCGCTGCGCATTGGACCGGCTCGCCGCGGACATGGAAATGTCGACGAGCGCAAGGCTGAGCTCAGCAAACTCGTTCGTTGCCTCGACCATGGCCGCGGGCAGACGATGAAGATCTCTCGAGATCTCCCCGGTCCCTCGTCGTTTGAAGAGGGAAGACGACTTCTGCATGGAATGGGAGATCAGCTTCAGCACGCCAAGCCTCGGGTCTCCTCTGTCCTGATGGAACTGTCTTAGTGGAACGCAAAAATCAAGTTTTGGAACTCACCCGATGGTGCAGGAGTTCTGCCCCTTTGGAAGCGGCTTCCGCACGCGCCGGGCAGTCTGCGCTCCGCACTATGTACGGAGACGGTCTACTTTGGTAGTTCAGCGGCGTCGCGAATGTAGCCTTTTGCGTCGAATTTTTTCATGGCACTCGCGCCACTCATGTAGCGGCGCTTTCCGAAGATAGGACGTTCCTGCCAGGGGCGGTCGAACTTGCCCAGGACAGCCCAGGCGATGGAAGCGTAGCCGTTGGGGTCGCGGCCATCGAGGAAGTATTTGTCGTTCAGATGGATCATCTGCTTCATCGCCGTAGGGGCGTCCGGCGTCCATTCCACGATCTTTTTGCCCCAGTACATGCGCAGGTAGTTCGGCATCCAGCCGTGGCGAACCATCTGCGTCTGGGCGGCATTCCACAGGTCATCGTAGGTGTGCGCGGCTTCGAGCTGGGCGAGCGTGTAGAGGGGATCGCGCTTGTCTTTGTCGTGCTTTGCAATGGTCTCGGCGGCCCACCGGTCGACGCATCCGGTGTTGTCGTAATCCGGCTGGTAGCGAACAAAGTTCACGGAGAGCTCGCGCCAGGTAATGACCTCATTGAAGTAACTGTCGCGGGCGCCGGACAGCTTGGGGTTGCGATCGGCGGCGGCGTTGACCGCATTGGCGATGGTCAGCGGACCGATATGACCGAAATGAAGGTAGGGGGACAGGCGGCTGGAAGGCTCGCGCTCGGGATGCATGCGGTTCGCTGCGTAGTTCTCGAGTTTGTCGTCGACAAAAACCTTCAGGCGACGCCAGGCTTCCTTGCGTCCGCCGTGCCAGTACTCCACGGGGCCGACTGTACGATCGAGATCGTCCCAGCCGGCGGTCATATCCTTTTGCGGGTCATCGGCAAGGAAGTTTCTCGGCTTGTGCCAGGGCTTCTCGGCTTTGGGGTTGAGATAAGGCTGGGTGAACTCGGGGAGGTGCTTGCGGAGGCGAGGACGGGCGATGGCGCCGGAGTATTGCGCCTTTTCGAGAAGTTTGGAAGGAACGACAACGTCGGCGTCCACAGTCCAGAAAGGGACGGAGAGACGATTGGCGCGATCCACGCGCCATTGTTCGGGGGCACGCAGGACGTTCTCATCGCCGACCACCATGGCGGGGTGGACGTCCGCAAAGAAGCGTTCGTGATCCTCGTTCGGATGATTGCGCAGAACAAAACCGACTCCCCGTTCAGCGCAGTCTTCCGCCACGTCGCGCAGGCCCTGGTTCAGAAAGACGTAGTGGCGCAGATACGACGATCGAAAGTAGTTGATCCCGGCGAAGTAAACCACCACGGGAAGGCCCAGCGCGTTGCCAAGGTCAATGGCCTTATCGAGCGCGTGGTTGTCGAGGGCGCGTTGCGCCCGCTGCATCCAGTAAACGACGCACTTGCCCCGGGGATCGGGAGCACCTGGACGGCGGATGGCGACGCGCTTGTCCCCGGCCAGTTTCTTGACGGCATCCGGGACGGCTCCGTCCGCCTGAAGCTGCGCGGCAAGTTCGGAGTGACGAAGATCTTTGCGCTGGGCCTCGTTCAGTTCCAGCTCCGGTTTCGGTTTGGCCTGCGCTTTGTGCCTGGCGGGTGTGGCTGTTTGTGTGCTCACAAGGAGCTTGGATGAGGGGAGTTGCCGGGACGGTGTCGATCGCAGGTTCCCCGGCGCCGGATGTTGCAGCGACTACATATGAGTGCGCAAAAAAGAAGGGGCGCTGGAAAGTAGCCCAGCGCCCCTCCTCCACTCAGGTATTGGACTTACCGGTGGCCGCCGCCCCCGTGGAAGCCCCCACCGCCAAAGCCACCGCCACCGTGAAAGCCACCGGCTCCGGCGAAACCGCGGCCGCCGCCTGTGGCAAAGCCACGGCCGTAACCTCCGCCAGCGTAACCGCCATGACCGATGCGCCCGATTGGTCCACGGAAGCCATAGCCGCCGCCATAGAACCCGCCGCCCCAGAAGCCGAAACCTACTCCGAAGAAGGGATAGCCATAGAAGCCATAGGGACCCCAGGGGCCGTAACCGTAGGGGTAGCCGCCGGCGTAAAAGGGTGCGTCGCCATAGAAGCCGTAGCCTCCTGGATAGGTGCCGCCGCCGTCACCGTAGCTGACAGACGCGGTGCGGGGGAGGCTGCTGTCTACGAGCGCCGCCTGTGTTTCTTTCGGCCCGACCCACGGCAGCAGGTCGGCATCGGCGGTTTCGCGGTCAAAGCTTTCAGGCTTGGCACGATCGCCGCCGAGGATGATCTCGTGGCTCTCCTTCAGCTTCACGGGCTTCACGTCGGCCGATGTATCGGCGCCGCGAAAGACCTCGGCCTCGCCGTTGAAGACGCGTACCGTATTTGTGGCGGCATTGAAGGTGTAAAGACCACGCGAAAGCACCTGGGTCTGGCCGTTCGGCATGTCCAGCAGCAGAAGGCTGTCCTTGCGCACCAGGTTGACGCTGATGTTCGCCTGGCCCTGTCCGAGGCGTACCTCGGTTCGGGCCGGGCTGGCCGTCACCATGCTCACTGTCGTGTCCTGGCCGATACGGAGCAGGGCACCGGGCGCGAGCAGGACATCCGCTGAGCCGTTGGCCGTCGCCAAAGTCTCGCCGTCGTGCAGTTGCCGGTGCGATGAAGTATTGATGCTGGAGTCAATAGGCTGGCCGTCGATATTGGCCTGACCTTGAACGAACTGAAGGGATCCCGGTACGGCTCCGTTCCCCCTCTGCGCCACAAGGGTCACAGGAAGGAACGCGGTCGCCAGGAAAAGCGGGAGAAGCGTTGCTTTTGTCCTTGGCATGTCTTTCAAAACCTCTATGTAGTAGATGCGCGAAGCTGGGTTTTGTCGCAGGGCGAGGCGCTGCCGCAGGGGCGGGTGCACCACTCCAGCAAGCCACTCAAGACTGGACCGCTGTTGCACTTCAGCACACTACGACGGAGCGGTCCTGAGCGGGCAAAGGTCACGGTACGCCAGCTTTGCGGGCGCGTTACTACTTGGAAGGTCGTTGTTACCAGAGACTAGCGTGCATACCTAAGTCGCGATGCTACTTTTGGGTCAGGCCTAAATAACCCATAAATGGCATTACCCCTGAGGTGTTTTGTGAAAGCTTTGTCTGCTCTGTTTGTTTCTGCACTTCTGGCCGGTTCCGCCGTTGCGGCCAGCGCCAGCACCATCAACCTCGCTTCGTACGGCTACAACAGCGCGGGCACGCACATCGTCGGTGGCGCCGGTGACGGCAATTCGGTTCTTCACTACGATGGTGGCCTGATGTACGGCTTCATCCCGGTCAGCGGCGGTCTGGCTTATGACCTGAATTACACCTCGTCCAGCCCCTGGCTGCCGGCGCAGACTGGATCCTACTGGGTTGCCCAGAATCCGGGCGATTACCCGGGCGGCGGAAACACTGAAGCCAACGGCCTCTATAACTTCAGCACAACCTTCGTCGATAACAACCCGACCGGGTCATCCGGCACGATTACGGTGATGGCGGACGATACGACCGGCGTCTTTTTGAATGGCATTCAGATCACACCGGGAGCCGGTTTCGCCACGACGGGGACCTGCGATAGCGGCACGCCCAACTGCACCACCCTCTCCACCTATCTCCTGCCTGAGCAGGACTTCGTGCACGGCGTAAATACGCTGGTCTTCGACGTCTCCCAGGCACACGGGGCAGCTACAGGTCTTGATTTTGTAGGCCAGGTCAACGTCACACCGGAACCGAACTCACTTCTCCTGTTGGGAACGGGTCTGGCACTGATGGCTGGCATGGTCTATACCCGCCGGGTGCAGGCTTAACGCGCGAAGCCAGGCATTTCACAGGGAAAGGGGAGAGACTCAACCTGGTCTCTCCCCTCTATTTTTGGAAATCCCTGGGCTAATGGGCGAGTTGCATGACCTGCCGTTGGGCAGGGTTGCCAAGAGCGTTGTGGATCGCCTGGACATAGTTCGCCATGGTGTAGCCGCCGGCGCGGTTGTTCAGGATGGTGTCGAGCGTCCAGATGAAGGCCCCGCCGACGCAGGCATCCCCATGAAAGCCCGCGAGTTGCGCTTGCACGCCCGCGGGCGAATCGCCGCTTCCGCTGTTGGAGCGCGCCCAGTCCGACGCCAGCAGGAAGTTGCGGATGTTGAAGCTTGGGATGGCGGCGGTGATGGCGTTCGCCCAGGTCTGTGGGTCGTTGCCGCTGCCGCCCGCGTAGCACTGCAGGTTAAAGCGCTGCACAGCGCCGGGATTGGAGCGATTCAGGTCGGCCAGGCAATTGATCCAGAAGGACGGGTTGGTGTAAGGGCAGAAGGTCAGGCCAAAGCCCTGGTCGATGAGCATCTCGCAAAAAGCAAGGAACGAGGCCTGGTCGTAGGTGTTCTCGACGTCCATATCGATCATGGAGACGATGCCGCCGAAGGTGGAAGCAAAGGCTTCGCAGTTGGCTTCCAGGGTCGTTCCTCTGAAGGAGCGGTCGTTGGCTTCGTAGATGGCCTGGATGTTGCCGAAGTCGCCAACGCCCCATCCTCCGAAGCTGGCCAGCAGCGTCATGCCGCGCGCGCCCTTGTTGCCGATGGCAAGCTGGCGCAGCTGCGAGACCCAGGTCGGGTCGCCTCCATACTTACCGCTGGTGAACAGGAGTGTGTTGTTGAAGCTTATATCGCCTTCTGCGCTGATATGGAAAAGACCCAGCATGAGGCTGGTCCAGCCGGCGGTTTGGATGGCGTGGATGTTGATGGCGAGTTGCGGGGGATACATGATCCCCTCGCCATAGGCGGCGACGTTGACGGTTGGCATGTGGGACTCCAAGTGCTCAGCGGGGTTGGAGAAGAACTCTGCGGTTGAAATGCCAAGGTGTTGCACTACGCCGAAGAAATCCGCGCAGGACGTAACAGTACCACAGCGCCGAATGGCGGATTGCGCAGCGCCGGCAGAGTAGCTCTCGCCCGAGGGTCTTCGACGGTTGCCTTCCTTGCGTCCAACGCGCTATGGGTCGCTTGCTCGTTCAGCTTGGCATGTTCCTGATTGCGTACGGACTGCTGGTGATGGGTCTGGACCGGCTTGGTCTGCCGCTCGGCCGTTTACCGGGAGATTTCCACTACGGTGGACGAAACTTCCGGGTTTTTGCCCCGCTTGGGACAAGTCTGCTGCTGAGCGCTTTGCTGTCGCTGCTGTTGTATGCGTTGAGTCGATGGCGGCGTTGAGAGCGCGGGCCGCGATTGGGGCATCAGACGGTTTACGGCGTTGTTGGCACGGCCGGACTTTGTAGTACAGGACTCTTGTATATGGCCCTTGGAACCCTTGCCCTGCAGCAGATAGAAGCGAAGCTGCCAAAAGTCATCAGTCCGAAGACGCACGGCTTGATCGACTATTGCCATGCGGGCTTTTTCGCGACGATGGCCGTCGTGTGCTGGAAAACAAATCGTAAGGCCGCGGTGGCGGCGGCAGGAACCTCGGCACTGGTACTGGTGCAAAGCTTGTTAACGGATTACCGATGGGGCGCCGGAAAGGTGATCCCCTTTGAGGTGCATGGGCAAATGGACGGCAGTTTTGCCGCACTCTCGTTCGGGATTCCGAGGGCGTTCGGTTTTGAAGGAACCGGGCCGGCCAAGATCTTCGAGGCGAATGCCGTTGTCGAGGCGGCCATTGTCGGCCTGACCGACTGGAACAACCAGCGAGCGCACGCCGGCGAGTAAGGTCCGGGCGGTATCCGAGCATAACGCCCGGCTTTGATTCTTTTGGGGGAAGTCAGGGCCGGGGCCGGAGGCGTAGGCTAGAGGACGCCAGCGCAAGTGAGGGCGGCAATTTTCGTATGTCCGTAGCCACCGTAACGACCCCGGAAGTCCCTGGAAAGACCAGGCACGATGCCTCCAAGGCGCGCACAACCAACAAGCACCTGATCCGCTGGGTAGAAAAGATGGCGGATCTTTGTGAACCGGACTGCATTCACTGGGTGGATGGCTCGGAGGCGGAGTACCGCCAGCTTTGCGATGAGCTGGTGGATGCGGGAACGTTCACGCGGCTCGACCCGCAGCTTTGGCCCGGATGTTTTTACGCACGGTCGGCGCCCAACGATGTGGCGCGGGTAGAAGACCGCACCTACATCTGCTCGCTGAGCAAGGAAGATGCCGGCCCGACGAACAACTGGGAAGACCCGTTCGCGATGCGGCGCAAGCTGAAGGGGCTCTTCAAGGGCTCCATGCGCGGCCGCACGATGTATGTGCTGCCGTTTTCGATGGGGCCGATCGGGTCTCCGATGAGCCGGATCGGGGTGCAGCTTACCGACTCCGCTTACGCGGTTGTGAACATGCGCATCATGGCGCGGGTAGGCGCGGCGGTGCTGCGGGAGATCGACAAGGATATCCAGCGCGTGGTGCCGTGCATGCACTCGGTTGGCAAGCCGCTGGCCAAAGGCGAGCGCGATGTGCCGTGGCCCTGCAACGAGACGAAGTACATCGTGCACTTCCCGGAGACACGCGAGATCTGGAGCTATGGCTCGGGCTACGGCGGCAATGCGCTGCTGGGCAAGAAGTGTTTTGCGCTGCGGATCGCTTCCAACATCGCCCGCGATGAAGGATGGATGGCCGAGCACATGCTGATTCTGGGCGTGGAAGACCCCCAGGGGCAGAAGACCTATCTGGCTGCGGCGTTTCCTTCGGCATGCGGGAAGACGAACCTCGCGATGCTGATCCCGCCGGCCGGGTTTGAGGGCTGGAAGGTCTGGACGGTGGGCGACGATATTGCCTGGATCAAGCCGGACGCCAACCGGCAGTTGCGCGCGATCAACCCGGAGACGGGCTTCTTCGGCGTTGCTCCCGGAACCAGTGCCAAGACCAACCCGAATGCGATGGCGACGCTGAGCCGGAATACGATCTTCACCAACGTGGCGCTGACGGTCCGCGACGGTGTGCCGGAGGGTGTCTGGTGGGAGGGCATGACCGATACGCCGCCAACGGCAACGGATACGGGCCTCACGATGCTCGATTGGCGGGGCGCGCCCTGGACGCCGGATTCCGGCAAACCAGCGGCGCATCCGAATGGACGCTTCACCGCGCCTGCCTCGCAGTGCCCATCGATCGACCCCGCCTGGGAGAGCCCGGAAGGTGTGCCGATCAGCGCCTTTCTATTCGGCGGGCGGCGGCCTACGACGTTGCCGCTGGTCTACCAGGCTTTCAACTGGGTGGACGGCGTCTACACCGGCGCGACGATGGGATCGGAGACAACCGCGGCCGCGGCGGGGGCAGTCGGCCAGGTCCGGCGCGATCCCATGGCGATGCTCCCTTTCTGCGGCTACAACATGGGCGACTATTTCCGGCACTGGATCCGCATGGGACGTGACCTCTCGGCGACGCCGAAGATCTTTCATGTCAACTGGTTCCGCAAGGATGCCGATGGCAACTTTCTATGGCCGGGGTATGGCGAAAACCTCCGCGTGCTGCAATGGATTGTGGACCGTGTGCGGGGCCGCGTCCCGGCGCGCGAGACGCCCATCGGGTGGACGCCGTTTTATGACGACCTGAACTGGCAGGGGATGGACTTCCCGCGCGAGGCCTTTCAGGCGCTGGAAGCGGTCAACCGTGAACAGTGGAAAGAAGAAGTCATCGGCCACGAGCGCCTGTTTATCCAGCTACATGGGCACCTGCCGCCGGAGATGGTTTATGAGCGGGAGTTGCTGATCTGCCGCTTGTAATTCCGGATCCCTCTTCAGGATCAAGGCGCGCGGACGCCTTCATTCCTGGGGGCCGCAACGAGTATCCATGGAGCGGAACAAGGGTTGTGCTGCGCTCATGGCAGCGGCCTCCGTGTACGGATCGGACGCCGCCGGTGATCGATCTCCTCATCTCCACAGGCGTCCACAGCTCCCGGCAAGTGCAACAAAACGCATGTGGGATGCCACATGACACTTTCGGTGTAGGTGGAGGCTGGTCGTGAGACGGGTTTGCAGCGTCGTACTACACATGAGTAACAGTACTGATGAATCAACTGCGGACGTGATGCACGACCAGCTGGAACGCGTGGTCGATGCTTACCGTGGGCTGTTGCGGGCCGATGAACGTCGTCTTCAAGAGGCGATGCTCGAATACGAGCGCACCTGTTGGGCGGAGCGAATGAAACGCGCGGCGTAGGCGGCCGCAGGTGAGGCTGCGATACTGCATAGCGGGTGCGCCGGGGAGATGCGCCTGCACGGTATGACAGTAGATGAGGCAATCAGGGGAGTTACAGACAGTATTCCGCGCAGGGATGCGGAGCTTCTGTTGCTCTATGTCGTCTGCCGGGACCGGGCATGGCTCCTGGCTCATCCCGAGGCGAGGATAGAACCTGCGCAGGCTGCTGCGTTCCTGGAGCAGGTTTCCCGTCGTGCGAAGCATTGGCCTTTGCAGTATTTGACGGGACGGCAGGAGTTCTTTGGGCTGGAGCTTCAGCTATCGCAGGATGTGCTGATTCCGCGGCCGGAGACGGAGCTGCTCGTCGAGGCCGTGCTGCAATGGGCGGCGTCCCAGGAACCGGCTCTGCGGATCGTGGATGTAGGGACCGGGTCAGGCGCGATTGCGGTGGCGCTGGCGAGCCGGCTACCCGCGGCGCACGTGACGGCCATTGATCTCTCCTCGAAGGTGCAATCCGTCGTTGAGCTCAACGCCAGCCGCTTCGACGTGGCAGACCGGGTGCGGTTTGTGGAATCAGACCTCCTGGAGGCCTTCACGGCAGAGATCCAGGCGGGGGAGCGGTTTGACGTGATCGTCTCCAACCCGCCCTATGTGCCGCTGCGCGATGCGCCCTCGCTGCAGCCCGAGGTGCGCGACTTCGAACCGCACCTGGCGCTTTTTGCCGGCGAGGATGGCCTCAGCGTGTACCGCCGCCTGATTCCCCAGGCCTTCGAGGCGTTGCGGCCGGGTGGGCTGCTGGCCATGGAATTTGGCTTTGGGCAACGTGAGGCGCTGGCGGCGTTGCTTACCGGTTGGCGGCGGGTTCACTTTCAGGACGATTATGCGGGTATTCCCCGGATTGCGGTCGCTGAGCGTCCGTAACGACCCCTCCCTTATGAACTGCTAAACGACACCGCGTTTCATGTCGACAAGGACGCCCTGATGAAGATTCCAGACCGCCCACACAGCAAAGAGCAAGGCAATCAGGGACTCCGTGAGGGCTACCGGGAGATCCCGGCCGAGGCGGCGTGTGGCTCCCACGCGCAGGGCGTACCCCCCAAGCGCGCCGACAAGAGCGCCTGCAACGCCCAGCAGAATGCCTCCAGCAACGGGCTCGTAGATGCTGGTCGAGGCAAGCGCACCCACCATTGCACCAAAGACAAGGCGCGCGGCAAACGGGCCCGCGGCTTTGCGGCTGGGGGTATTGGGGAGGGTGTCGCCGTAGTACTCACCCAGCGCAAGTCCGCTGAACACCAGCGCCGACACCAGATAGGTGATCCACATGGCCCAGCCATGCTCGGGCAGAACTCCCATCCAGGCCGCCCAGCAAAGTACGGCAATGGCGGTCATGGTGCGGGAGCCGGTGGAGACGCCCAGAAGAAAGATCCACTGCAAAGCCCAACCTCCGGCACAGTCCCGGAAGGCGAGCCTGTGCACTCATTTCTAAGAGAAGGAACGATGTACGCTTCGCAACAGATTACCTTGCGTGATTTCGCCTGAGATCCTTGAGGAGGAAGTCCACTTGTCGGTTATTTTCTCAGGCAAGCATCGCGGCGTGTTCTTCCTGCCGAAGCCAGCCGTACAGCGGGAATTCTTCCGCAAGATCGCGTACCCGGTTGCGCAGGTTGCGGATGTGGGCATCGTCGTTGCGGTTTTTAAGTGCCTCCGCAATCCAGGCGGCAATGGTGCGCATCTCGACCTCGCCCATGCCCCGGGTGGTGAGGGCGGGGGTGCCGAGCCGGATCCCGGAGGGCTTCATGGGGGGGTTGGTGTCATAGGGAATGGCGTTCTTGTTTACAGTGATGCCGGCCTTGCCGAGGGCATGTTCAGCCTCGGACCCGAGCATGCCGGCACCTTTCGCGAAAACGTCGATGAGAACGACGTGGGTGTCCGTGCCACCGGAGATGACGCGGAAACCATGCGAGGCAAGGCTCTCGGCGAGCACCTGGGCGTTGCGCACGATTTGGGCGGCGTAGGTCTTGAACTCGGGGCGTAGCGCCTCGCCGAAAGCTACGGCCTTCGCCGCGATGACGTGAACGAGGGGACCGCCCTGCTGGCCGGGAAAGACACTGCGATCCATGCCCTGGGCGAGATCTGCCTGGCAGAGAATCAGGCCGGAGCGGGGGCCGCGCAGGGTTTTGTGGGTAGTCGTGGTGACGACGTGGGCGTGCGGCACCGGCGAGGGGTGGGCTCCACCGGCGACGAGGCCGGCGAAGTGAGCCATATCGATCAGCAGCTTGGCGCCGACCTTATCGGCAATCGCACGCAGGCGCGGAAAATCGAATTGCCGCGGATACGCGCTGCCGCCGCCGATGATGAGCTTCGGTTTTTCAAGTTCTGCCTGCTCTTCCAGCTGGTCGTAGTCGATGGTTTCGGTGTCAGGACGGACCTTATACCCCGCAATGCGATACAACTTACCGGAGAAATTGAGTTTGTGGCCGTGCGTGAGATGGCCGCCATGCGCGAGATCGAGGCCAAGGATGGTGTCCCCGGGTTCGAGCAGAGTCATGAAAGCAGCGGCGTTGGCCTGGGAGCCGGAATGGGGCTGAACGTTGGCGTGTTCCGCCCCGAAGAGCTCTTTGGCACGGTCGCGGGCCAGATTTTCCACTACATCCGCGTATTCGCAGCCGCCGTAATAGCGTTTCCCGGGGTAGCCTTCGGCATACTTGTTGGTGAAAACGGAGCCAGTGGCTTCAAGAACTGCGCGGGAGACGAAGTTTTCACTGGCGATCATCTCCAGGCCGTCATGCTGGCGGACTGTCTCATTTTCGATCGCTCGGGCGATCTCGGGGTCAACGTCGGCGAGGGGAAGTTCGCTGCGGATCGGCATAGAAGATGAGTGTACCGCTCCGGTTCGGGACAGAACAAAGCCTCCGTCCAACAAAGGTCGCAGTGTACCGTACCACCGCTGACCGCGCGACACCGCAGAAGAGGGATAGTGATGTCGTCCGGGGTTCCCGCATGATCAACACACGCTTTGGAGCAGCAGTGCGGCGCAAACCGGCCCGCACGCTGTTCTGGGTAGATTTCGGTACGCGGCCAGACCGTGCGCCGGCATCGGAGAACTTTCTTGGCAGCCCGGATTCTTCCCTTTCGCTCTTTTGTTGCCGCCGCCTCCCTTGGCTCGGCGTTTCCCCCGGTCACCGGGGCTGTCTGCCCCGTCTATACCCCTCGATCCGCAAAGGTAATCGATATGTCGAAGTACACGCGCCGGAATCAATTGCAGGATTCGGTTGATCACTCCAGAACCATGCTGGGCAAGGTGGAGCGGGAGATCACCGAAGGCTATATCGAGGTAGAGATCGGCGGCATCACCTTACGCCGGCTCGCCTGCGTCTACAGCGTCATGCTCCGCAATGCATGGGACTTCACGCTGGAGAGCCTCCGCTCCCTGGTCAGAGTCAACCCTGCACACTGACCGTTCGGTTGGCTGCTGAGCCGGTTGTCGTCGGTCCAATCTCGCCGACTGCCAAACCGCAGACCGCTACTTTCCTGGTCGAGCCAGGTGCGGTGCTGCGGCAGCGATGCTCCCTTTCACGCCACACGATCCACTGCTGTTCGTTTCCCCTCCCGCTCCGGCCCCTTTTCAGCAAAATCACTTGCAACTCACACCGAATTGCGTATCTTTGCAGAGCGGGGGCGTCTCGTCCGCTCGCGAGGGTATTCGCAGCGGTAACTCCTGACGCCTCTGCAGGCACGAGTACCCGCCAAGCTTCTTCCGCATGCGCTGGTAGTGCCCCAGAATTGAACGAAAGGCGACCGGGAGTCATGAGCAGGGTGCGATTGCTGGTAGGAACGCGCAAGGGCGCGTTCATTCTGACAGCCGACGGCATGCGAGAACAGTGGAAGGTCTCCGGGCCGCACTTTGCCGGGTGGGAGCTCTACCACCTGAAGGGCTCACCCGCAGCTCCCGAACGGATCTATGCCTCGCAATCCTCGAGCTGGTTCGGGCAGGTGGTGCAGCGCTCGGATGATGGCGGAGAGACCTGGACTCCGGTCTCCAGTAAGCTGTCGTACGATGGCGTTCCCGGCACGCACCAGTGGTACGACGGCACACCACACCCCTGGGAATTTAAGCGAGTCTGGCACCTGGAGCCGTCGCTCACCGATCCCGATACCGTGTACGCGGGCGTAGAGGATGCGGCGTTATTTCGCTCGACCGATGGCGGCGCATCCTGGGCCGAGTTGAGCGGTCTGCGCCGGCACGGCACAGGGCCGGCGTGGCAGCCAGGTGCTGGAGGCATGTGCCTGCACACCATTCTTCTGGACCCTGCGAACCCTGACCGCATCTTTATCGCCATATCTGCTGCGGGGGCCTTCCGTACTGATGATGGGGGGGCAACCTGGAAACCCATCAATCGCGGACTCTACTCTAAGTACATTCCGAATCCCACGGCGGAGGTGGGGCACTGTGTCCATCATCTAGCGATGCACCCCTCCCGGCCCGAAACGCTCTTCATGCAGAAGCATTGGGACGTGATGCGCTCGGACGATGCGGGAGAGAACTGGCGGAGGATCAGCGGTGATCTGCCGACGGATTTCGGCTTCGCCATCGACGTGCATGCGCATGAACCGGAGACGGTGTACGTGGTGCCTATCAAGAGCGACTCAGAACACTATCCGCTGGATGGACAGCTACGCGTGTACCGCAGCCGCACCGGTGGATGCGCGTGGGAGCCGCTGACGAACGGCCTGCCGCAACGAAACTGCTACGTGAATGTCCTGCGCGACGCAATGTCGGTCGACCAACTGGACAGTTGCGGCGTCTACTTCGGCACCACCGGCGGGCAGGTCTACGCCTCGGCCGATGGCGGCGATTCGTGGAAGGCCATCGTGCATGATTTGCCGGCGGTCCTTTCCGTTGAGGCGCAAACGCTGCCGTGAGCGCAGAAGTTCGGGTCGAGTTGCCGGCCAGCCTTTGCCATCTCGCCAAGTGTCCTCATGAACTGCAAGTGACAGTCCCTACGCCTGCGACGCAGCGTGCGGTCCTCGATGCACTCGAGCAGCGCTACCCCATGCTCACCGGCTGTGTGCGCGAACACGAGACAGGACGCCGGCGGCCCTTCATACGGTTCTTTGCATGCGGCCTGGACATCTCCCATGCGCATCCAGATGAGCCCCTTCCACCGCCGGTCACAGAGGGCCGCGAGGTCTTTTTGATACTCGGCGCAATCGCGGGCGGCTAGTTGCAAAAAACCACTGCGGGTAGTCCACTTTGTGTTGTAAAGTGTTCGGTATGGACGACCTGTCTAAGGCCCTTGGGGATATCAACAGCATCCGGCGGCAGATGGCCGGCAGCATGGAATTTCGCGGTTACGGCCCTGCGACGATGGCCGTGACCGCTGCGCTGGCGGGGGTAGCGGCGCTGGCTCAGGCTGTCCTTGTCCCGAGCCCTGCGGAGCACAGGGCAGGCTACCTTGGGGTGTGGACCACGACCGCCGTTGCTGCGGCAACGCTCACCGCGGTGCAGGTCCACCGGCGCACGGAGCGGCTGCATACCGGGTTGAGCAACGAAATGATCCGGATGGCGGCACAGCAGTTGCTGCCCTCGCTGCTCGCGGGCTTTCTGCTTACACTTGTCGTGGCTCACTACCTGCCGGCCTCCCTGTGGCTTCTGCCGGGATTGTGGCAGGTCATCTTTAGCCTCGGCGTATTTGCTTCCTGCCGCTTTCTACCCCGTCCAATGCTCGTTGCGGCGGTATGGTACCTGATCTGCGGCATGATCTCCCTGCAGCTCGGCGACGCGCGTGCACTTTCGCCGTGGACCATGGGACTGGCATTCGCAGGAGGCCAGATACTGGTCGCCGCCATCCTGCTGGTAGCACGTGAGGAGGCGGCGCATGGCGAATAACTCACAGATCGAAGACGGACGCTTCGCCTACGAAGGCCTGGATCGTGTGATCCACGAGCGCGCCCGCTTGAGCATCCTCACCTCACTCGTGACACACCCGAAAGGGCTGCCCTTCAATGACCTGAAGCAGATGTGCTCGCTTACCGACGGCAACCTGAGCCGGCATCTGCGCGTGCTCGAGACGGACGGGATCCTGGAGATCGTGAAGGGCGTAGACCGCAATCGATCGTTGACCGTAGGCCGGATTACGCCGGAGGGCCGGAAGCGTTATCTCGAATACCTCACCACGCTGGAACGGGTGGTGAAGGACGCGGCCAAAGCTGCGGAACAGGCAGCTTCACCGCGCCTTGAACGGAAACTAGCGCCCTCGGGCACTTCCTAAATAGCAATTCGTGAGGAACCATGACACAGGGACTCGTCGTGAACGACAACTTTGCACTGCAAAGCGAACCCTCTCGCAATCTACATATCGCCGTCATCATGGACGGCAACGG
>CAZZWG010000049.1:0-13908 GCA_964657685.1 Verrucomicrobia bacterium Tous-C9LFEB
CCAGCCCAGACTTGTTCCAGCACCGTGAGCGGCGTCACCGTTCCGCCCGCCATATTGTGCGAGTTTTCAAGCCACACCAACCCGGTCTGGGCGCGGTAGTAGATCTTCGGTGCAATTGCCTTCTGAATGTCCTCCCAGCGCAGCACACCACGATCCCCCGCGACCGTCCGCGGCACACATCCGGAAAACGCCGCAACCATGGCCATCTCCCAATCGAGGATGTGCGACCGCGCCTCACAGATGACCTCCTGGCCATGGTGGGTATGCAGCTTCACGGCGATCTGGTTGCCCATGGAGCCGGTTGGCAAAAAGATCGCCGCCTCGCGCCCAAAGAGCTCCGCCGCTCGCGCCTCCAGCCGGTTGACGGTGGGATCCTCACCATAGACATCATCCCCCACTTCAGCGTCGGCCATCGCTCGCCGCATCGCCACTGTGGGCTTCGTCACCGTGTCACTCCGCAGGTCGATCAGATCACTCGTTGTATGCGCTGCCATGGTTCATCTCCTCCTGAATACCTGTGCCTTCGCTACTAAATTCTCGCTTCGCGGTCTCTGCAGTTCACGCTAAGCCACAACCCCCGCCAACAACTCTCCAAAGACTTCGCTACATATCATCCTTGCCCGCGATGTCAACCAGGACCTTTCCTCGTTCCATCCCATCAAGCCCTCCTGGGTCAGTCCCACGATCGCCTCGCGCAACTCCCTTACCCATTCCAGGCGATACTTCCCCATCTGCTTCCAGGCCAGACCATCCACCATACGCAGACCGAGGAAGACAGTCTCTTCGAACGCTCCGCGATCCTCTACCCACTCCGGCTTTCGCATGCATGCCGCCCCCGTATACGCTCCCAATTCGTCCGGATTGGCCCACCGTATTGCCCGTTCATCCTCCCCCAGCAGCATGGAGTGCGCGTCCAGCCCCAGTCCCAGATACGGCGCCCGCTCCCAGTACTTAACGTTGTGCCGCGACCGGGAACCCTTCCGTGCGAAGTTCGAAATCTCATACTGCTCAAGCCCCGCCCCCGGCAGAACCTCACATGCACGCTCATAGAGCTCTGCCGTCAGTTCATCCGAACCCACCGCCGGCGCATGCAGCCGTGCGCCGCCCCCCAGAAGTTCCCGCCCGAGCCGGGACTCCTCGTCGATCTCCAGCATGTACACACTCACGTGATCCAGTCCAGCTTCGGTTGCGCAGGCGAGCGAACGCTCCCAACTCTCCGCCGTCTGGTACGGCAACCCGGCAATCAGATCCACCCCTAGGTTCTTTACCCCGGCCCGCCGTAGCCGGGCAAACTCCTCAAGGCAACTGACCTCGCTGTGGGACCGCCCGACGGCCTGCGCTTCCCGGTCGACAAAGCTCTGCACCCCGAGACTGACGCGATTGATGCCAAGCTCCATCGCTGCCGCCAGCAGAGGCTCGCCAATCTGTCCGGGCGCGGCCTCCATCGTGATCTCGGCACCGTTCCCTATCACAAACTCACCTCGCAGCGCATCCATCACCGCCCGCAACTGCGCCGGCTCCAGCAGACTCGGCGTACCCCCACCGAAGTACACCGTGTCCACCTGCTCGGGCACGACCGCGCCAGTCCTTGCGGCCCACGACTTCACTCCGCAGATCTCCTCGCGCAGCGCGGCCACATACCGCTCAATGGCCTCGGCAGTCCCCACGCCGGAAGCAAAGTTACAAAAACTGCATTTTGCCCGACAGAACGGTACGCTCAGGTATAGGCCCAATCTTGGCGGGATTTCGCTCACTCCGCAATTCTTTCATGCTCCCTGCCGCACCGCTGGCCAGTCGCCGGACATCTACAATCTTGACCATGGAAAATTCCAGCGGGCAGGATCGGCAGAAAGAGCAAGGGCGATGTAGTCCGGAGACTGCCACATCCGCAAATGGCAGCACCCCGGAAACCCCGAGTCGTCTGGACGATGCCGTCGCCGACACGCAGAACGCCGCTGCTCCGGGGCAGCCTGGCGCAACGAAAGAAGCCGAACAGGACGCTAAACCCGGCATCGAAGACGACGTGGTCGGCAAGGCATATGACAGCCGCCTCATGCGGCGCCTGCTTCGCTATCTCACCCCTTACAAGCTGCAGGCCGCCATCTCCGCCGTCGCGATCTTCATTAAATCCGGATCGGACGTCTTTGGGCCCTACCTGGTCAAAGTCGCGGTCGACACATACCTTGCGCCCACGCCCGGGAAACACTCCTGGCTCTCGCGCCACCTCTCGCCCGTCCCCCTCACCGGCGTCTCGGAGATCGGTGCACTCTATCTCGGCGCGCTCTGCCTAAGCTTTCTTCTTGAGTTCGTTCAGACCTACCTCATGCAGTGGACGGGCCAGAAGATCATGTTCGATCTGCGCGCCCAGATCTTCCGCCACCTGCAGCGCATGCACGTAGCTTTCTTTGACCGCAATCCCGTCGGCCGCCTCGTGACGCGCGTGACCTCTGACGTGGATGCCCTGAACGAGATGTTCACCTCCGGCGTACTCGCGATCTTCGAGGATGTATTTGCGCTGACGTACATCATCGCCATCATGGTGAGTATGAGCTGGCCTCTCGCGTTGCTCACACTGGCGGTACTTCCGCTCATTGTCTACGCCACCCAGCTTTTCCGGGTCTTCGTTCGCGACTCCTACCGGCGGCAGAGGGCGGCCACGGCCAGGATCAATGCGTTCACGCAGGAATACGTGTCCGGCATGAGCGTTGTGCAGCTCTTCAACCGGGAGAAGCGCGCATTTGACGACTACAACGTCATCAACAATGAGAACAAGCTTGCGTGGACTGACGCGATCTTCGCCTATGCGCTCTACTACCCGGTAGTCGAGTTTCTCAGCTCCGTGGCGATCGCAATGGTGGTCTGGGCGGGGGGACGGGCTGTCCTCAACTCGGAACGCTTCCATTGGCTTTCAGCCCATGTTTATACCGTTCCGGGCGATCCCACGCTGCACACCAGCGTCTTCGGCGTTGTCTCGCTTGGCGTTCTTATCGCCTTCATTCAGTATGCTCAGCGCTTCTTTCGACCCATCCAGGATCTCAGCGATAAATACAACATCCTGCAGGCCGCGATGGCTGCTGCCGAGCGCGTCTTTAAACTTCTCGATACGCCACCAGAATTTACCTCTCCTGCAAAGCCGGTCCCCACACAGAACTCCGGCCGCATTGAATTCCGCAACGTGTGGTTTACCTATCAAACGCTCACGGAGGAGCAGAAGCGCGCGTTAAAGAACCCGGGTGGTCCAGCTTCACTCGACAACGTCGAATGGATCCTTCGCGATGTCAGCTTCACCGTTGAACCCAACACCACGGCCGCGATCGTGGGACACACCGGTGCCGGCAAGACGACGATCACGGCCTTGATGATGCGCTTCTACGACGTCCAGGCCGGCCACGTCCTCATCGATGACGTCGACGTCCGCGACCAGGACCTCACGACCCTCCGCCGCCGGTTCGGCGTCGTGCTGCAGGATCCTTTTCTCTTCTCCGGCACCATCGCACAGAACATCCGGCTCGGCTCAGGTTGGATCACCGATCAGGAAGTCGAAATCGCGGCAGACGAGGTCAACGTGGGCGACTTTCTGCGCACGCTGCCCGAGCAGTTCGACGAGCCCGTTCGTGAGCGCGGCGCCGGCCTTTCGACAGGGCAGAAACAGCTCATCAGCTTTGCCCGCGCGCTCGCTCACAAGCCCGGCATCCTCATCCTTGACGAAGCCACCAGCTCGGTCGACACCGATACGGAGCTTCGTGTCCGCGCCGCGCTCGAACGCATGATCACCGGACGCACCAGCGTCCTTATCGCACACCGGCTGTCCACCATTCAGCGTGCTGACACCATTCTGGTCATGCACAAAGGCAAGTTGCGCGAACAGGGATCCCATCAGGAACTCCTCGCGCTGCGCGGGCTCTATTACAAGCTCTACGAGTTGCAATACAAAGACCAGGAACTCGGGGCACCCTTGGCCGAGACCGCCACGGCCTAGTCGATCGAGATCTTGCGCAACAGGCGGAAGTCGCTCAACATCTTGCCCGTCCCGAGCACCACGCTGGCAAGTGGATCGTCGGCAATCGACACGGGCAGCCCGGTCTCCTCACGGATGCGCTTGTCAAGATTTTTGATCAGCGCCCCACCGCCGGTGAGCACCATGCCGCGGTCGGAAAGATCGGCCGAAAGCTCCGGATCAGTGCGTTCCAAAGCCACGCGGATCGCATTCATAATCGTCGCGATGGACTCACTCAACGCCTCGCGGATCTCCGAGTCTTCAATGGTGATCGTCTTTGGCACACCCTCGATCAGGTTGCGCCCCTTGATCTCCATGGTCAGCGGCTTGTCGAGCGGGTACGCCGACCCCAGCTCAATCTTGATATCCTCCGCCGTCCGCTCCCCGATCAGCAGGTTATATTTCCGCTTGATATACGTCTGCACGGCATCATCCATCTGGTTGCCCGCCATCCGCACCGACCGCGAATACACAATACCCGCGAGCGAAATGACCGCGATATCCGTAGTTCCGCCACCAATATCAACCACCATGTTGCCGCCCGGCTCGGTGATCGGCAGCCCCGCCCCGATTGCCGCGACCATTGCCTGCTCGACAAGATGTACCTCCGACGCCTTCGCCCGGTAGGCCGAGTCCATCACGGCCCGCTTCTCCACCTGCGTGATCTCGCTCGGCACGCCGATCACGATGCGCGGATGCACCATCATCTTGCGGTTGTGTGCCTTCTGGATGAAGTAGTTGAGCATCTTCTCGGTGTGCTTGAAGTCAGCAATCACACCGTCTTTCATCGGTTTAATGGCGATGATGTTGCCCGGCGTCCGGCCAAGCATCTCCTTGGCTTCCTTGCCGACCGCCTCCACCTCGTTGGTTACCTTGTTTACCGCAATGATCGAGGGCTCATTGACGATGATGCCTTTACCCGCCGCGTAGACGAGCGTGTTGGCCGTGCCTAAATCGATTGCCAGATCGCTCGAAAAAAGCGAAAAGATCGAGCGCATGTTGCTGACGCGGCCCGTACGCGACTGGAAGTTCTTCGAAGACATCTTACGGAGAGATCCTGACTGTGCTTTCGAGCAGAAATGGTTGGCTCTCCCATATTGTAGGGCCTCACAGGTCCGTTCCTTCCCTGACGTCCATGCTGGCGCGGGAAAACAAGACCCGGATCATGCGGAATAGGCACCCCCACCGGATACGGCTTTCTGCGTGGACAGAAGCAGACCAGATCACCCGGGGTCTCCTTCGCAGGAACTCGGTACAATCCTTGTGGAGCTTCTCATGATCATAGGTGTACCCAAGGAAGTGAAGGACCACGAGTCCCGCGTCGCGGTGACCCCGGCCGGAGCCAAGGCGCTCACCGAGGCCGGCCACAAAGTTCTTATCGAGCACAACGCGGGAGAACTCTCCTCCTTTCCCGACGACGAATATCAGGCCGTCGGCGCGGAGATCGTGGGCGAAGCCTACAACGTATGGCGCAATGCCGATATGGTCTGCAAGGTCAAAGAGCCCACCAAGCAGGAGTACTACCATTTCCGCGAGGGCCTCACCCTTTTCACCTATCTCCATCTCGCCCCGCTCACCGAACTCACGGACGCCCTGCTTGACAAGAAGGTCACCGGCATCGCCTATGAGACTGTGCGCGACCGCTTCGGCTCCCTTCCCCTGCTGACGCCGATGTCCGAAGTCGCCGGTCGCCTCTCCGTCCAGATCGGCGCTACTTATCTGCAGAAAGGACACGGCGGGCGCGGCGTCCTGCTGGGTGGCGTTCCCGGTACGCTGCCGGGCAACGTCACCATCGTCGGCGGCGGCATCGTGGGCACCAACGCCGCCAAGATGGCGCTCGGCCTTGGCGCGAAGGTCACCATGATTGACCTGAACCTCAATCGCCTGCGTGAACTCGATGACATCTTTTCCGGCCGCGTCTTCACCCTGGCCAGCAACAGCTACAACGTAGAGCGCGCTGCTTCGGAGGCCGACCTCCTCATCGGCGGCGTCCTGATTCCGGGCCACGCCGCACCCAAGATCGTCACGCGCGGCATGGTGAGCAAGATGAAGAAGGGCGCGGTCATCGTCGATGTCGCGATCGATCAGGGCGGCTGCATCGAAACGGCGCGGCCCACTACCCACTCCGACCCAAGTTATCTGGTCGATGGCGTCGTTCACTATTGCGTCACGAACATGCCCGCTGCGGTGCCCAACACCAGCACGTTGGCGCTCACGAACGCAACGTTCCCTTACGTTCTGCGCATAGCGAATCAGGGTGCAAAAGCGGCCATTGCTGCCGACCCCGGCATTGCCGAAGGCGTCAACACTATCGACGGCAAACTGACCTACAAGGCTGTCGCGGAGAGCCAGAACCGCGAGTACACGACCATCAGTTCACTGCAGCCATAAACGTCTTCAACACCCCCAGGCAGCCCTATGGCTGTTTGGGGGTGTCGGACCCGCTGTCTGCGGCAAGTCCGCGCTGCTTGAGCAGTGGAGCCACGTTCGGTTTGCCTCCTAGCCAGCGTTCGTACATGGTTTCCAGGTCCTCGGTGTTGCCACGCGAAAGCACCATCTGGCGAAAGCGATCGCCGTTCGCGCGTGTCAACCCGCCATGGTCAAGGAACCACTGGAAGGCGTTGTCGTCCAGGTTTTCACTCCAGAGATAGGCGTAGTAGCCGGCAGCATAGCCGTTCGCCCAGATGTGAAGGAAGTAGCTGGAGCGATAGCGCGGCGGAATCTGCGGGAGGGCGAGGCCAGTCTTCTCAATAGCGCTTTTCTCAAACGCGTCGGCGTCCTGCAAGGGCGCATCAGCCGGCAGCAGATGCCATTGCATGTCCAGTTCCTGCGCGGCGAGCGCCTCTACCGAGGTGTAGCCTTTGTTGAACCCTTCCGCCTTCCTGAGCTTCTCAAACAGCGCTTCGGGCATGGGCTGCCCGGTTTTGTAGTGGACGGCGTAGTGCTGAAAAACCTTTGGATAAGTGGCCCAGTGTTCGTTGAACTGCGAAGGGAACTCGACATAATCACGAGCTGTGTTGGAGCCTGAAAGGCTTGGATAGAGGGTGTCGGCAAAGATGCCGTGCAATCCATGGCCGAACTCGTGGAACATGGTCGTTACATCTTCGAAGCTGATCAACGCGGGTTGCCCTGGTGCAGGCTTCTGGAAGTTAGCGACGTTGTAAATGACAGGCAGCGTGCCAAGCAGCTTCGACTGGTTAACGAAGTTGTTCATCCACGCGCCGCCGTTCTTGTTGTCGCGCTTCCAATAGTCGAAATAGAGCAGCGCCAGCGGCTTGCCATTGCCGTCGAGGCACTCAAAGGTGCGCACGTCGGGGTTATAGACGGGGAGGTCGTGGCGCTCCTTGAAGGTGACGCCATAGAGTTGGTTGGCCGCGTAGAAGACGCCGTTCTCGAGCACGCGATCGATCTCGAAGTACGGCTTGAGCTCGTCGAGATTCAAGTCATAGCGCGTCTTGCGCACCTGCTCGGCATAGAAGTTCCAATCCCAGGGCTGCAGCTGGAAGCCGCCATGCTGCCGGTCGATGACAGCCTGGATATCCTGTGCCTCGCCGCGTGCCTTCGCTGTTGCCGCGGGCACCAGGGCATTCATGAAGGCGATGGCAGCCTGCGGTGTCTTCGCCATCTGATCCGTCAACGCCCACGCCGCGTAGGTCGGGAAGCCTAAGAGCGCGGCCTTCTGTGCGCGCAGTTGCGCAAGCCGGGCAATCGTCGCCCGTGTATCGTTCTCGTCGCCGCGCTCGGCGCGTGTGAGCGAGTGCTGCATCAGAGCTTCGCGCGTGGCACGGTCGGAAAGGTTGGTCAGCTCAGGCTGCTGCGTGGTGTTCTGCAGCGGGAGGACGAAGCCGGGCTGGTTCCGCGATTGCGCTGCACGCCGCGCCGCATCCAGCTGCTCAGGAAGCAGGCCGGCGAGCTTAGCTGGATCGGTGGTAGCGTAAGCGCCGGCCTTGGCTGCCGCAAGCAGCTTATTGGTGAAGGCCGTCTCCAGAACCGACTCCTCTTCGTTCAACTTCTTCAGCTTCACCTTGTCTGCTTCATTCAACCGCGCGCCCGCTTTGACAAACTGCAGGTAATCCCATTCCAGCAAACGAAGGGACTCCGGATCGAGCTTCAATGAAGCGCGCTGCTTGTAAACAGCTTCCAGACGGGCGAAAAGCCTGGGGTTCAGGTTGATGTAGTCGCTTTGCGCAGCCATGGCTGCGGCTTCAGCCTCCTGCACCTTCTGCAAAGTCGGATTATTGTTGGCCGACGTGATGGACGTGAACACCATCATCACGCGGTTCAGCAGTTGACCGGAGCGCTCGATGGCGACCACCGTGTTTTCAAAAGTGGGCGCGGCCGGGTTGTTGGCAATCGTGTCGATCTCTCGCCGCTGCTGGGCCATGCCGGCCTCAATCGCAGGCTGGTAGTCAGCATCGGTAATCCTGTCAAAAGGCGGCGCTTGAAAGGGCAGCGGGCTTGCCGCGTAGAACGGATTCGACGGACCGAATGCTGCGTTACCCTGGGCCGCTGCTGCTCCCGATGTCGCCGCGATTCCCGCACTTAAGATAGCTGCCACCGCGAAACTCCTCCGTATTTTGCTTCTCATGCGATCTTCTTCTCCTGCTGTCTCCATCCTATCCAGATGGAGGCCCTGGCGATCTTCATCCCGCTGCAATACAGATCTCTTGCCTGGCCATAACCCTGCAAAACTTCGAGCTTCCCGCTTCCCGGCGTAAACTTCTCGGCATGGGCAGCACCCAAAGCCGGCGCGCATGGATCATCGGCCTCTTCGCGTGCCTGCTTGTTCTTTTCCTCGCCTTCGGCACGCTGAATGCCTTCAACAAGCCTGTTCTCGATCCCAAATCACCGGTCGAAACGCTTGTTTTTCTCGCACTCTCCATTGTTGCCTTCCTGCTCTTCGTGGGCGTGCTTGTTGTTCTCGTGCGCAACCTGCTCAAGCTCTATGCCGACCAGCGAAGCCGCGTTCTCGGCACGCGCCTGCGCACACGCATGCTGTGGGGCGCGGTCTTTGTTTCACTCGTCCCGCTGGCCTTCATGTTTGCTTTCAGCTACCTGCTGATGAATCGCGCAGTCGACCGTTGGTTCTCCCAGCCTGTGACCGAGATGCGTGACGACGCCGATGGCATGCTCAACGCACTCACCCGTTATGCCGCCGCCAACGCGCGCTCGGAAGCCGATACCCTGGCCGTGGAACTGGCAGACACGCCTCCCTTCCGCAGGGAGGCGGGGAATCACCGCCCGACCGGGGACCTCGCTTCGGTACGCCGGATGATGCAGACACATGACCTCACGCTGCAGGGTGGCTTTGCCGTGCTTTTCCGCGATCGTGAGGCCCTCGCCGGCTTGCACTTGCCCGGCACGTCAATCAAGACGCCACCTTCGGCAGACCTTCCCTCGCCCGAGGCAGCCCACGCCATCCTTGACGCGGCCGAACGCAACGAGGGCTCCCTCACCCGGCTCTCTGGAACGGATTACACGTTGGCCACCGCGGCTTTGCGCAACGGCGGCGTCATCGTCGTGGGCCTGCCCTTTCCGCAGGATGTTGCGCAGATGAATGTGCGCCTTCGCCAGGCCGCGCAGACCTACTGGATTGTCTTCCGCGAGCGCCGCCAGGTCCGCACCCTCTATACCGGGCTTCTTTCGCTGATCACGATACTTGCCCTCTTCGCGTGCTGCTGGCTTGCGCTGAACACCGCCAAGCAGGTGACGCGACCTGTCGAGTCGCTGGCTGACGCTATGGAAGCGATCGCGGCCGGCGACTATGCTCGTCGGGTTGAGCAATCAGCCACCGAAGAGCTCGGCGACCTCGTCGATAGCTTCAACACCATGGCCGCGGATCTTGAGCAGGCGCGCTCTGATGCAGAGGCCTCCGCCGCACAACTCACCGAAGTGAATGCAGCGCTCCTGCGCCGCCGCGCCGAGCTGGAAACGATCATCGAAACGATCCCCACAGGCGTCGTTACGCTCTCGCCCGATCGCCACATCGTGCTCAACAACCGTGCCTTTTCGGAGATGCTCGATCCGGGCGGCCAGCGTCCGTTCCTCGGCTCAACCCTGGAGGAACACCTTCCGCCTGAGGCAATGGAGACGCTCGACCGGCTCATGCAGCGCAGCCACCGCATGGGCTCTGCGTCTGCGGAAGTTCAGATCCCCACACCGAATCGCACTGTCCACGTCTCGGCCGTTGTGGCCTTGCTCGAGACCGGCCCGGCACGCGACCACCTTGGTTATGTGCTCTCCTTTGAAGATGTTTCCGAAGTGCTTCGGGCACAGAAGCAAAGTACATGGAAGGAGGTCGCCCGCCGCGTCGCTCACGAAATCAAGAATCCCCTTACGCCTATTTCGCTCAATGCAGAGCTCATACGCCGTCACATTGATCGCCTAGAACCCCTGCTCGCGCAGAGCAAGGTTGATTCGCCCTCGCCCGCGGTGATCCGCCGCTCCACGGAGGTGATCGGAAGCGCGGTGGAAACCATGCGCGCCCTGGTTGATCAGTTTTCTACTCTTGCCGAATTCCCCGCCGCCCAACCGCGTCCCGCCGACCTGAATACCATCGTCGACAACGCCCTCGCCCTGTTCACCGGCCGCCTCGGTTCCATCCGCCTTCGCCGCCGGCTTGCGCCGCACCTGCAGCTCGCGCTCGCCGATCCCGAAAGCCTGAAGCGCGCCATCACCAATCTCATCGACAACGCCGCAGAAGCCATGCACGACAGTCTGCTGCGCGAGCTTACCGTGCAGACGCGTGCGCTGGACAACGGGCACCTTGAGCTCACCGTCGCCGATACCGGTACAGGTCTCACGGACGAGATGCGCGAGCGTCTCTTTCTTCCCTACTTCTCCACCAAACAACGCGGCACCGGCCTCGGCCTCGCGATCGCCGCGAAGATCATCCAGGAGCACGGCGGGTCGATCCGCGCCGAGAAAAATCAACCGGTGGGCGCGCGCTTCATCGTCGAACTTCGCCCTTCCGCTTCACTGGAGACACAGCCTGACCCCGACGAGCGACCCTTTGCTGAAGTGAACCTCGTCTCCTCACGCAGCGACAGCGGAGCATCCGTGTGACTCACGTTCTCATCGTCGACGACGAGGCAGACATCCGCGATTCGCTCGAAGCCATCCTCCGCGAAGAAAACTACGCGGTGACGACTGCCGGCACGACTGCGGACGCTCTGACGCTCGCCCGTGATACCGATTTCGCCGCCGTTCTGCTCGACATCTGGCTGCCCGACGGCGATGGTCTTGATCTCCTTGCCCAGATTCGCGGTTCGGCCGCAGAGCCGCGTCCCAACGCCCCCGAGGTCATCATGATCTCCGGCCACGGCACCATCGAAGCCGCTGTCCGCGCCACAAAGCTCGGTGCATTCGACTTCCTCGAGAAGCCCCTTTCCCTTGACCGCACGCTCCTCGTCCTCCGCAACGCTGTCCAGGCACACACCCTTCGCGAGGACAACCAGGAGTTCGCCCGCCAGCTGACCGCGCAGGGCTCCGTCACCGGGGAATCGGTTCCGATCAAAGCTCTTCGCCAGCAGATCAAGCTCATGGCCCCCACCAACGGCCGTGTGCTCATCTTCGGCGAGTCCGGCACCGGCAAGGAGCGCATCGCGCGCCTGATCCACGCCGAATCCGAGCGCAGCGAACGCCCCTTTGTCGAGCTCAACTGCGCCGCTATCCCGGAGATCTACATCGAGACGGAACTGTTTGGCTACCGCCATGGTGCAGGACCTGGAGGCCCCAACCAACCCTCTGAAAAGCGGGGCACCTTTGAACGAGCCGACGGTGGAACCCTTTTCCTCGATGAGGTCGGCGACATGAGCCTGAAGACCCAGGCGAAGGTTCTTCGCGCGCTCGATGAACAACGCTTCTACCCTGTCGGCGCGACGAAACCCATTCACGTCGACGCCCGCGTGATCGCCGCTACCAACAAGGACCTCGGCGAAGAAATAGCCCGCGGCAACTTCCGCGAAGACCTCTTCTACCGCCTGAATGTCATTCCGTTCTTCGTTCCTCCACTGCGTGACCGCAAAGAGGATATCCCTTCCCTGGCCCGCGAGTTCCTCGCCGAATTTGGTCAGCAATATGGCCGTCCCCGCGTAGAAATCACCGATTCCGCGCTCACGCAGCTGCGCGGTTACAACTGGCCCGGCAACGTGCGCGAGCTGCGCAACGTGATCGAACGCGTGCTCATTCTCAATCCAAAGGCCAACCGCATCGAAGTCAAGCACCTCCCGGTTCTGGTTCAGCGTACCGAAGGTCGCAATGGCCGGGACGCGGGTAGCCGCGAGGAGTTCTCCACCCTGCAACAGGCCCGCGAGGCCTATGAGCGCGACTACATCCTCAAGGAACTTGAACGCAGCCACGGCAACATCACGCGCGCAGCGGAGTCCCTTGGCCTCGAAAGATCTCACCTCTACCGCAAGATGAAGGCCCTGGGGATTCAACTGACGGAGTAGGCGCCCGTGCCGGCACCAATCGAAGCCGCTCACACCTCTTCCGTAGGAGAGTCCAACTGCCTGTCTTTGTGATACACACAGATCAAACCGTGCAACCGCCCAAAGATCCGAGTTCCCGCAGGCGCACCTCCGACCGTAGAACCTCGCTGGCCACCCTCTCCGAGCACCTCGGACTTTCGCCCGCCGCGATCTCGCGTGTGCTCAATGGCGCGCCCGCCGCACGGTCCATCCCGCAAATCACCCAGGACCGCATCTTTCAGGCCGCCCGTGAGCTTGACTACCGGCCAAACATCCTGGCGCGCTCCCTGCGCCGGGGCCAGTCGATGACCCTCGGCGTGCTGGTCCCGGAGATAGCCGAAGGCTACACCGCGCTGGTGCTCTCAGGGCTCGAGCAGGGCCTGCGCCAGGCTGGTTATTTCTACCTCATCATCAGCCATCATCACCAGGTTGAAGTCATTGAGCGGTCGCTTGCCATGCTCTCCGAACGCGCGGTCGACGGCTTGGTCGCCATCGACACCGCCCTCCCTCCGCACGTCCAAATGCCTGCGATCACCATCTCCAGCCCGGATGTCTATGACGGCATCACCAGCATTGTTCTCAACCATGAACGGGCCGCTGAACTTGCGGTGGGCTATCTCGCCGGCCTGGGTCATCGCGAGATCGCCGTGATCAAAGGCCAGCCTTTCTCCTCCGATACCGAAGTTCGCTGGAAGGCCATCCAGGCCGCCGCCCAGGTGAACAATCTCCGCATCCCGCCCGGCCTGACGGTACAGCTTGAGGAAGACGCTCCCACCAATGAGCCCGGCTACTTCGCCGCACAGCGTTTGCTCGCCTCGGGCGCCAGCTTTACCGCCCTCTTTGCCTTCAACGATGTCTCTGCCATCGGCGCCATCCGCGCCCTGCGTGAGGCCGGACTGCAGGTTCCACGCGACGTCTCCGTCATCGGCTTCGACGATATCCAGTCTGCCGCGTTTCAGAATCCTTCACTCACCACCGTCCGCCAGCCGCTGCGAACCATGGGCCTGCTCGCCGCCGAGACCCTGCTCACACAGATCAACCAGACACGTTCCGGAGCCGTTCAGCCGCCGGCGAAACACATCCACGTCGACCCGGAACTGATCGTACGGGAAAGCACCGCCCGGGTCCGATCCGGCCAGGCCCGGCAGCCGCAATCCAAGTGAACGCACGCCTTCGCGCCTTCCCTTTTGCCTTTGCCTTCGGCCTCACCGGCATCGGCTCGGCCCTGCTCGGCGCTACACTGCCGGCAACGCTTCACCAGTGGCGCCTGGACGACAGCCAGGGGGGCCTGTTGCTCTTCTCTACCTGGGGCGGGTCCACGGCCGGAGCCTTCTTCGCCCGGGGGACCACCGGCCTCAGCGCCGTGCTGGGCCTGGCGCTCGCCGCCGGTGAACTTCTCTGGCTCAGCCTGGGCGCGGCGCACGCCCCTATCCTGCACTT
>CAZZWG010000049.1:14008-16440 GCA_964657685.1 Verrucomicrobia bacterium Tous-C9LFEB
AGACCCGCGCTCCAGGCCAAAGCAGTGGAAGCGATCCCGCCGCCGCTGCCCTGGGCTCCCCTTGGTTTCTGTATGTTTGCCGCGGCCAGTGTAGGCCTGGAGAGCGCCATAGGCAGCTGGCTCACCACCTACGCGGGTAGATCGCATTTGGGTGTGGCCGCGGCAGTCTCCGCAAACTCGTGCTTCTGGGGTGGGCTGTTGCTCAGCCGCGGCCTTCATTCCCTGCCTCACGCCCGTTTCTTTCACACCCGGGGAGCCCGCGCCGCGCACATCGCCGCAACCGGCCTTGCGCTGGCCGCGCTGACACTGCTTCCTACCCGCACCATCCTGCCGGCGGCGGGTCTGCTGTGCGGCTTCGGCCTCGGGCCGCTTTACCCCTACATTCTTTCCGTTGCGCTTCCCCGTTACCGCTCGATCGCTGTCTTCGTCTGTGCAGGGATCGGCGCGGCCACCGTACCCTGGCTCACGGGTGTGCTTTCCAGCCAATACAGTTCCCTGCGTGTGGGCCTGCTGGCCTCCCTCGCCGCGTTCGGGCTGCTCGTCACTGCCGCCCTTCACCTGCGCGGCAAGCTGATCTGACCGGGTGTCACTTACGGCAGACGAACACCGCCGAGCAGAGGTGTTCTCACAGGTGCGGCCGCGCCGACAAACTCGACGAGCCGGTCATCACCATAGCAGGTCACCCAGACGTTACCGGCAGCATCTACCGCGATGCCGAAAGCCTCGGTGAGCCCTAGATCGGAACCCCATCCAGCACTCCCGGTCAGCGGCGCGCCGGGGTTGGCGGCCGCGGCGCCCGCCAGGGCCGAAATGCCCGGCGCCCGGTAGTTTGCAACCCACGCCGTCCCTGCTCCATCGACCGCGAGGCCGGTTGGGTGATCGAGACCGCCGCCGGTGAAACCTCCGCTCGACAGCACCTGGCCCGCCGAAGAAACGAGCCCTACGCTGTCGCCATAGTAGTTGGCGCTCCACACATTGCCGCCCGCGTCCACCGCCACGGCCGAGGGTCCGCTCCCCACCGTGTAGCTGGTGAAGCTCGACCCATCGGGCGCGATCCGCGTAAGGGTAGCTCCACTCTGGTTCGCTACCCACCCTGCGCCCCCCTGGTCGACCGCGACGGCTACAGGGAAGGCGAACTGGTCCGAAACATAGCCGCTCACCCCGGACTGGGGTACCCCGGCGCTGTTCAACACCGTCACATGCGAATTGCCATAGTCAACGATCCACGCCGTCCCGCTCCGGTCGAAGGCTACCGAGATGGGAAAGTTAATGCCGCCGGCAACGTAGGCAGAGTTCCCGGGTAGCGCTGGTCCACTGCCGTTCAGCACCGTCACGGAGCCCATGCCATTGTTCACCGTATAGTCGCTGTTTTCTTCGTTCGTCACCCAGATCCGGTCCATCGCGTCGACCGCGCCGCCGTAGGATTCCTGGAGCTCATACCCGCTGAAACCACCGGGCACGACCGGCGCTCCGCTGTTTGCGAAGAGACTGGCAACACCGAAGTAGTTGGCAACCCACACCTGCCCGGTGCTGTCCACGGACACCGACGTCGGGCCCTTCATGCCTCCGCCTTTGTACGGCACGGCGACGGTCCAGTCTGCCGGTGCGGCACCCAACGAGGGAGAGAAAGCGTTTTGCCCGGCGAGGGTATATAGATTGCTGACATTTGCGCCGGGCTGGTTAGCGATGTTGAGCGCGGCGGCGAAGGTGTCTGCCGGCGTGATTCCGCCAATGGCCGTCAGGTTAAAGAGATCCGCGCAGGCAGGGCTTGCAGGCCCCGGTGCCGTCACGCATCCATCCAGCAGATTGCCGAGGGTGTTCAGCTTCGCTACAGGTGCGCCTCCGTTAGAAGGAAAGCCCGGGCCGGGTGTCGCTCCGGTGGTCACATCCACCAGGTTCGCGAATTCTGCCGCGCCGAGCGACAATCCGCTTCCATTGGTTGCTGTCGCTCCGAGCTGTGCGCCGCTTCCCCAGAACGGCCGCAGTGCAAAGGCTGCTGTAACGGTGGTCAGTTCATCCACGGTGAAGCCTGATGCGGAAGCCACGCTGCGGCAGGCTCCAAGAACCGTGACGAGCTTGCTGACCACGTTCGGGGCCTGCCCGTTTAAACTCCCGCCGGTGCTGACCAGGTACAGCACCGCGTCCGCTGCCGGGCATGCATAAGATCCCGCAGCCACGCTGAAATTGCCCTGCGCATCCGTCGCCAGGGGCGTGGCAAGAAGCTGCATTGGCGGCGATCCATTTCCGTTGGTGCCCGCCGCAAAAAGGTTCACCTCGGCGCCGGCGAGAGGCGACGCTCCCGCCATCACCTTGCCCACAAACGCAAGGCCAGCCACCTCGCCGCTCGCTCCAGTAGCGCCGGTCAGCCCAGTCGAACCCGTGCTTCCCGTCGGTCCCGTTATTCCCGTTGCGCCTGTGCTTCCCGTTGAACC